>JAIFMT010000194.1 GCA_020048295.1 Rhodoferax sp. | reverse complement strand
CATGCGCCCTGCATTTGCGACGACAGGTCGGGCAGGCCCCAGGCAAAGGTGGTGAAGATGCACAGGCCGGATGAATCAAACGCGGCCGTTGCATCCTGGAACGCCTTCACCAGTTCGGGTTTGCCTTGCGATTCGAGTGGATCGGTCTTGATCGGAATGCCCAGCACTTCTGAGGCAATGGTGTAGCCGCGCAGGTGGCAGCCGCCCCGGTTGCTGGTGGCGTAGGCCAGGCCAATGCCCTGAATGGCGCGCGCGTCGTAAGCCGGGAATTCCTGGCCTTTGCTGCTCATCGACAGTTCGGGGTGACCGTATTTGGCGGTCAGGCGCTTGGAGCCCTGGCCAATTTCCTTGCCAAAGCCACGGCCGTTGACGGTTTCTTCGGCCAGAAAGGCCAGCGCACGCGCCGAACCAAAGGTGGCCTCGCAGCCCACTTGTTCTTTGGTCAGCACGCCCATGCCGTAGAGCTCCATCACCGCGCCCACGGTGGTGCCAAAGCTGATCGGGTCAATGCCTTCTTCGTTGCACAGCAGGTTGGCGTATTGCAGGCATTCCAGATCATTCACGCCATTGGCCGCACCGAGTGCCCAGGCCGCTTCGTATTCGAGGCCGCCATTGGCACCGCGGTACTGCGGCTTGGTTTCGATGGTGAAGTGGCCTTCGTCCATCTTGCTGATACGCCCGCAGGCAATGGTGCAGCCAAAACACGCCTGGTTGGTGACCAGATGCTTTTTGCCGTCGGTCTTGCGCGGCGTGGCCATGGCTTCGGCACCAATGTCCTTGGCCCCTTCAAACTGGTTGTCCTGGTGGTTGCGCGTGGGCAGGCCACCAATCTCGTTGATCACGCTCATGAGCACCTGCGTGCCCATGGCGGGCAAGCCGGTGCCGGTAACACCGTTTTCGGCCAGCACCTTTTTGCCGGCCTTGACGGCTGCCATAAAGGCTTTCGGGTCGCGCAGGTTGCCCACGCCCTTGGTGCCGCGCACGGCAATCGCCTTGAGGTTTTTGCTGCCCATCACCGCGCCCACGCCGGAGCGGCCCGCAGCGCGGTGCAGGTCATTGACCACCGCCGCAAACAGCACGCCGTTTTCACCGGCCTTGCCAATGCTCGACACGCGGGTCAGCGGGTCTTGCAGGCCTTTTTTGATGATTTCTTCGGTTTCCCAGACGCTCTTGCCCCACAGGTGGGACGCATCGCGCAGCTCGGCTAGGTCGTCGTTGACATACAGATACACCGGCTTATCGCTCTTGCCTTCAAAAATCACCATGTCCCAGCCAGCCATCTTGAACTCGGCACCCCAGTAGCCGCCTGAGTTGGAGCATGCAATGGCCCCGGTCAGCGGGCTTTTTGTGATCACCGTGTAGCGGCCACCGGTGCTGGCCATGGTGCCAGTCAGCGGGCCGGTGGCCCAGATGATCTTGTTGTCGGCGCTCAAAGGGTCAACCGTGGCATCGACTTCTTCAACCAGGTATTTGGTGCCCAGGCCACGCGAGCCAATATAGGCCTTGGCCCATTCCCTATTGAGGGGTTCAGACTTGACGGTACCAGCGCTCAAGTTAACGCGGAGGATTTTTCCAGCCCATGACATGTTCGTGCTCCTTAAGCTGCGGTTGCCTGGTTGCCCAGTTTGTTGGCCCACTGTTCCATCTTGCTCAGACCCGACCAGTTGGCATCAATGAAGGTGATGGCGCTGGTGGGGCAGGCATCGGCGCAAGCCGGCTCGCCGCCGCACAGGTCGCACTTTTGCACCTTGCCGGTGTCGGCCACATAGTTGATGGTGCCAAACGGGCAGGCAATGGTGCAGACCTTGCAGCCCACACACACGGAATCGTTGACCACCTTGGCACCGGTGAGTTTGTCGAGCGTGATGGCTTCCACCGGGCAGGCGTGCAGGCACCAGGCCTCATCGCACTGGGTGCAGGTGTAAGGCACTTTTTTGCCAGTGTGGTGAAAGTTAAAGACCTTGATGCGTGATTTGGCCGTGGCAAATGTGCCGTAATTCTCAAACGCGCAAGCCATTTCGCACTGCAGACAACCGGTGCACTTGTCTGCGTTGATGTGCAACACCTTTTGCATGAATCTCTCCTGGAGGTGATGTGAAACCGAAACCGAACCGCACTGATGCAGCGCTGTTCCTATGAACTTGAAAACATAGCGATTGTTGACCTTTGCGAGAAGCCCTGCCCTAGGGATAACCCTTAGTTTCTTGACCCAGTCTGCGAAATTGATGCGAAGCGGCTGATTCACGCCAAATCGTCAGGCAAATATGCGCCCGGTAACGGCAACGGCTCGGGCGGCGCAACCAGGGCATGCGCCAGAGCCCGATTTACCCCTGATTCAGTTCCACAAACGCATCCATCACCTGTTGCGGGTTGTACATCAGCCGCTCTTTCCACGCGCCCAGATGGCGGCGCGACTGAATCAACCCGCGGATGGCCCCCACATGGTGCGGATGGCCGATGGTGATGGCACCGATCAGCTGGTCGGCCTGAAAACACAAGCGGGTGTAGAGGTAATTGGCATCGTCCACCACCTCGGTGACTTCACCGGTGGCGATGCCCTGCCACAACCCGAAGGTGTGCGAAATCAGCCCCACCGTGTCGAGCACGTTCATGCTCAGGCTGCCACGGTACGCCACCGGTTGCCCCGCCATGTTGAGCGCGGCCACGCGGCCATGTTCGGTGGCGGTGGGTTGCAGCGCGTGCACCACCCATTCGCCGGTGGAAAAGTCGCGCCCCTGCGCCACGTCTCCGGCGGCGTAAATGTGTGGCACGCTGGTTTGCATGTGCTCGTCAATCACCACGCCGGTACGAATTTCGGCACCCGTGTCTTTCAGGAAGGCCAGGTTGGGTTCAACGCCCGTGGCCAGAATGATCAGGTCGGCATCGATCACGCGGGTGTCCATCACCAGCCGGGGACCGGGTTCGATGCGCAGGGTGCGGCCGCTGGTGATGACGTCCACCCCGCGAGACTCAAGCCAGCGCTGCAACATGCGGCTGCCCACCGGGGTCATCATGGAGCGCAAAATTTGCCCCGAGCGCCCGGCCACCACCGACAGCTGTGCACCGCTGGTGACCAGCGACTTCATGCACACCCCCGCCACAAACCCGGCCCCCAGCATGACCACCCGGGACCCGGGCTTGAGTTTGGCGGCTATCTGGCGCGCATCGTCAAGCGTCCAGCAAGTGACAACCCCTGGCAGATCCGTGCCGGCAATCGGCGGCAGTACGGGTGACGAGCCGGTGGCCACCAGCAGGCGGTCGTAGTCCAGCCGGCTGCCGTCTTCGAGCTCCACCTGCCCGCCACTCGGCCCGGCATGCACGTTGCGGGCACGCGCATTCAAATAGCGAATACCCAAGGAGGCCAGATGCTGGTGCGAGCGCCGCTGGCGGGCTCCGTCTTCGTCAATCGCGCCATTCAGAATGTAGGGGATGGCCATGCGCGAATAGGGTTCGCCCGGCTCGCCGCTCAGCAGCGTGATGCTGGCCTGCGGCTGCGTGTCGCGCAAGGTTTCAGCTGCCCGCAAGCCAGCCGAGCCGGCGCCGATGATGACATGGTTCATGGTGTTTTTCCTTTGCTCATGAGCGTTTCAAGAGAGAGACCTACGAAGCGAAACATTTCAAGCC
This sequence comes from Rhodoferax sp., assembly GCA_020048295.1. Next base: position 8,446 of record JAIFMT010000194.1, on the reverse strand, counting down.
TTTTTGTGCTCTAGCGCTTATGGATAGTGCGCCGACAGCTACTTATTTTGAATCATCCTCACGGCTTGGCAGCCAGTGCGCCAAAGCCGCCTGCAAATCCACCACCGACACCGGTTTGGTCAGAAAGTCATCCATGCCCACGGCCAGGCAATGCTGGTGATCTTCTTCAAAGGCATCGGCCGTCAGCGCAATGATGGGCAGGCGCGCGCGCCCATTGTCGGACTCCCAGCGACGGATATGCTGAGCCGCGGTGTAGCCGTCCATCACTGGCATTTGCAAATCCATCAGGATGACATCGGGCAGTGCCTCGCCATAGGTCTGCGTGATGGCGCTCACCCCTTGCTGGCCATCATGGGCCAGCGTCACCGTCAACCCCAGTTGCTCCAACAACGATTCGATGACCATGCGATTCACCGGGTTGTCTTCCACCACCAACACTCGCCCGCTCAAGCGGCGCGGCGCAGCGCTGGTGGGCATGGCGTTGCCATCATTCGTAGGCGGCAGCGCCGCCAGCCGCGCACCGCTGCGCAACTCGTCGCCCTCGGCGGCCAGCCGGGCACGAAGGCGAAACCAGAAGCGCGAGCCTTGGCCGACCGCACTGCTGACACCGGCTTCACCGCCCATGGCGCGCGCCAACTGGCTGACGATCGACAAGCCCAGCCCACTGCCGCCAAATTCACGGGTGATGGACGAGTCTGCCTGTGAAAACGGCTTGAATAGCAGATCAAGCTTGTCAGCGGCAATGCCTACGCCAGTGTCGGTGACGGAAAATTCCAGCAGCGCTGAATCGGCATCGCACGCCACTAGACTTCCCCCCAGCCGCACCGAGCCCTCGGAAGTGAACTTGATGGCGTTGCCCACCAAGTTGGACAGCATTTGCCGCAGCCGGTGCGCATCGGCCAGATAGTGCTGCTTTGGCGGCCCCTGCCAGTCAAAGCTGAGTTGCAATTGCCGTGCCTGTGCCGCGCCCGAAAACAGCAGGCAAGTTTCGCGCAGCAGCCATTCGGGCTCAAACGCCGTGCTGTCAAGCTGGAATTTGCCGGCCTCAATTTTTGACAGGTCCAGAATGTCATTGAGCAGCATCAGCAAGGTCTGCCCGGACGACAAAATGGTGCGCACATAGTCGCGCTGCAGCGAGGCATTCACACCGGGCATCAGCAGCAGCTGTGCCATGCCCAGAATGCCGTTCATGGGGGTGCGGATTTCGTGGCTCATGGTCGCCAGAAAGCGGCTTTTGGCCAGGTTGGCGGCCTCAGCCTTGCGCGTGGCTTCAATCAGCGCGGCTTCGGTTTGCTTGCGCTCGGTGATGTCGCGGTTGGAGGCGCGGTTGCCCAGGAACTCGCCTTGCTCGCTAAAGACCGGCTGGCAGGCATGTTCCAGCCAGCGCACTTCGCCGGCGGGCAGCAGAATGCGAAAGCTCAGCTCGCGATGCGCCTGCGTGGCATCGTGCTCCTGCATGTGGGCAGCCACCTGCGCCCGGTCATCCGGGTGAGCGATGGCGGTCAACAACTGCGCATCGGCCATGAAGTCAGCCGCCGAGCGGCCCGTGATGCGCAGACATGACGGCGAACAATACACAAACCGCTTCTCGGGCGACAGCCAGGTTTCCCAGTCAAAGGCAAAGTCGGCAATGGTCTGGTATTTTTCTTCGGCTTGCTGGCGCAGCTGCAGTGCCTGCTGCAAGCGCACTTCTGACTTGCGCAGTTGCAAGTCGTGCGCCTGCAGTTGCTGCACCACGCTTTGCCGCTGCGCAAAGTAGGTGGCCAGCGTCATGCCAACCGCCGACAAACTGAGCATGTAATAAAAATAGCTCGTCAGGTGGGTCTTGGCAATGTCATCGGCAAACAAGCCCACACCTTGCTGCGCCCCGTGCAGGGCCTGATACGCCGTCATGGCGATGATCACACTGGTGCCCCTGGCCCCCAGCCGCACAGCGGCCCACGCCACCAGCGGAAACAGCCAATGACCGCGTGCCACCGACCCCAGCTCGACGTGCCACCAGTCCAGAAAAATCACCTGACCGGTCAGCCACGATAGCCCCAGGATCAGCAGCACTTCCAGCGCCTTGCGCGGTGTGGCCCATTCTTTGGGTGGGCTGTGCCAGGCCAGCACCAGCGGCACGATGAGGATGATGCCCAACGCCATGCCAGCCATTCGCTGTGCCAGCGTGTAGCTGCCTGGGTAGGGCAGATCGAACCACTGCTGCACCATCACCACCAGGGCCGTCAGGGCACCAATGCTCAGGCCGAGCAGCAACACGCGGACAAAATCAGCCAGCGAACCCAGGCCCAAGTCAAACCGGCCACTGCGCTTGAACAGCCACAACCCTGCCAGCACATTGGCCGTGTGCCGCACCGAGCCACCCAGAGCCACGTCAACGCTTTGCCCGTTCAGCGCAAAACCCAGAAACGACCCCAGCAGCACCGCCGGCCAAAACCGGTAGCCGCTGGCAATGCATACCGCCAGCGCCGGGCTGGTGGCCAGCCACAAAAAACTGATGATGTTGTTGCTGCCAAAAATCAGCACGGTGGTCTTGGCCAGCAGCACAAACAGGCCGGTCAAAAGCAGCAACTTGAGCAGGTCAATACGGGAATAGATCGCCATGAGGCGTGATGTTATCCAGTCTTGCCCCACAAACATCAAGACTTTTGTTCAGTGACTTTGGGGGAACCAGACACCGATCACCCCGCGCAGCCAGCCGTGGCTGCTGACCAGAATCACCCCTGCAATGACACCCACCGCACCCAGCACAAAGCGCAGTTCCAGCGGTTCGCCCAACAGCCAGACACCAAAACCCACGCCAAACAGCGGGGTCAGAAACGAGAACACCCCCAGCTGCGAGGCCAGGTAGTGCCGCAGCAGCCAGAACCACACCAGAAAACTGGCAAACGACACGATCAGCGATTGAAACACCAGGCTGCCCAGCACCAGCGGGGTCGGGTTGATGTGCGTTTGCCCCAGCACCACGGCAGCAGCCAGCAGCAGCACAAACGCCGCCACCAGCTGGTACAGCAGCGTTTGCGAGGCCGATGCCCGCGACAAGGCTGAGCTGCGCACCACCACCGTGGTGGCCGCCCAGGCGATGCCGCCCAGCAAGCCCAGTGCATCGCCCCACAGCGTGCTGCCTGCGGCGGGTGCGCCGGCAACTTGTGGCGAATGCCCCAGAAACGCCAGCGCCAGCCCGGAAAACGCCAGCGCAATGCCCAGCCACTGCACGGCGTTGAGCCGCTCGGCGGGCAGCTTGAAGTGCAGCCCAAGCGCCACAAACACCGGCGCGGTATATAAAAACACCACCATGTGCGAGGCACTGGTGTGGCGCAGCCCTTCGCCCACCAGCAAAAACTCCAGCGCAAACAAGCCGCCCACCAGCAGTCCGGGCCGCCAGGTGGCATGCCAGGCCTCGATGCGTTCCCTTCGCCACAGCATCAACAGCGCCACCAGCAGCGCTGACGCGCCCGAGCGCAGTGCAATCTGCATGACTGGCGCAATGTCACCTGCCGTCAGCTTGAGCACCGACTGCTGCAACCCCCAGATCATGCACAGCACCAGCATCAGCAGCACGGCGCGGCCATCGAGTGTTTTTCGAAATTCCAAAATGTACTTTCACCGGTAGTGGAACTGACCCAGCCAAACACACCGTGTTGGGGGCCATTGACTTGTCAAGGAATAGGGGGTTTTTCGGCCGGCGCTGCGTACCACTGGTCGGGTGGCACAATTTTGGGTGTGGCCGGGTCGCCACGGTAGTTTGGCGACATGATCTGAACCCCATATTCATTAAACACATCCTGAATATGGGCGTGCAAGCTGCTCAAGATCAACGCCCTGGGCCGAGGCTCGGACGGAATCGCCTGGCACACCACCCGGTACTGCGGATACCAGTCGCTCAAAGCCGTTTGAAACACCTGCGGCGGCGGGTCGGCCAGCACGCCTTCGGTGCGCTGCGCCGCTTCAGTCAGCATGGCATGCACTTGCCGCCACGGTGTGTCGTAGCCAATGGTGACCGTGGTGTCGAGCACGAAACCCGGGCCTTTCACCGCACGCGAATAATTTTTTGTGGTGGCGTTGAGCACCGTGGAATTGGCCAGCGTGAGCTCTTCGCCCAGCCCGGTGCGGATGCGGGTGGCAAACATGCCCAGTTCAGTCACCGTGCCCTCGTGCTCGCCGACGCGCACATACTCGCCCTTGCGAAACACCCGGCCATAAATCAGGATCAGGCCACTGGCCCCCTGCCCCACCAGGTTGGAGGCACCCAGCGAAATCATCAAACCCAGCAGCACCGACAAACCCTTGAATGCCTCGGTATGCGCGCCTGGCAAATACGGATACGCCATGGCCAGCGCAAACAGCCAGACCACGGTTTTGCTGATGCGCCGGGTTGGCTCGGCCACTTCAGGCTCCAGCCAATCAAGCAGGGTCTGGCCACTGCGCACCCGCTCAAAAAAGTGGTCCAGCATGCGCGTGCTGGTTCTGGCGAGGTAAAAAATCACCACTGCGGTAAACAAACCCGGCAGTGCTTTGGCCACACTGGTGGCCATGCCCACCGCAAGATTCCACAAAAAATCACTGAGCAATTCGCCCCAGGCACGGGTAAAAGGGAAATTGGCCAGCACCCGGCTCAACCATTCGTACACAAGTACAAACAGCAGCAGCCGGTAAATGCCGGTCAGTACGGCATGCACCAACCCCACCACGCGGTCCTGGCGCAACAAGCGCACCCCGGCGAGCTGAATATGCCGGATCCGCGCCTGCGTGACACGGGCCAGCCGCTGCGCCAGAACCCGGTGCCCACGCCGCAACAGCCAGGCCAGCGCCAGCGCCAGCGCCGAGGCCAGCGCGGTCTTGCCCAGCGCCAGGCTGATGGCGTCCAGGTCACGGCTCTCACGGCTGTCGGCAATGGCCCGCGCAAGTGCAGCCGCCGCGTTGCTGGCAAGCGCTTCAGTACTCTCGCCAGCGAGCTTGTTGGCATCATCAGGGGTAACCCAGAAGCTGGTTTCACCGTCGATCTGCAGCATGATGCCCTGCAGTTCAGGTTTTAGGCTGACCTTGTGCGCCCCGGGTGTATCAAGTTGTTCAATGACACGCAGCTGGCCGCGCCGCGCCCGATCTTGCGCCGATACACCGTACAGACTGCTTCTGAATGTGACGATATCGCGGTTGAAAATCCGCACCGTGGCTTCCTGGCCGGTGCCAACCGTCGCGGTATCGTCCGCGCGCACTGGCATGGCCGCCTGCAGCGGCAACCACTGCAGCACGACCAGCAACACAAATGCCCATTTGAATTTCATCATGCGCCAGATTTTAGGGAGCCCCGCCACTGGCATCGCCAGAGCAAGCCCGGCACGACTGACCTCAGGACGACTGCAACTGGTGCGTAACCAGCTTGAAGTCGGGGTCCTCGGCAAATGATTTGATGGCAAAACCCAGGCTGCGCATCAGTTTGAGCATGTTGTTGTTGTTGGCCAGCACCAGGCCTTCAATCTCGGTCAGCCCCTTCTCGCGGGCAAAGTCCATGATCGAGAGCATCAGTCGCGAGCCCAGCCCCTGCCCCTTGAAGTCATCGGCCACCACCAATGAGAACTCACAGGTGCTGCGGTCCGGGTTGGTGATGTAGCGCGACACACCCACAATGCGGCTGGTCTCGACAGGATGGTTGTCCTCGTCGAGCCCGGTGGTGGTGTGGATGGCCACCAGCGCCATCTCGCGGTCGTAGTCGATCAGCGTGAAGCGCGACAGCATCGTGGCCGGCAGTTCCTGCATCGACGAGACAAAGCGGAAATAGCGGCTTTGTGGTGACAATCCGCGCACAAAAGCCTGCAGCATGTCGGCATCGTCCGGATGCACCGGCCGCACGATGTACTCGCCGCCACCGGCCATCGGGCAAATTTGTTCGTACTGCGACGGATACGGCAGGATCGCCAGGTGGTTGTAATGCCGTACCGACGGTGCTGCGTTGTCAATGACGATACGCGCATCCACCGCCAGCGCGCCCGAGTCATCGACGATGATCGGGTTGATGTCCATCTCGCGCAGTTGCGGCAGTTCGCACACCATTTCAGACACGCGCAGCAAGATCTGCTCCAGCGCCACGATGTCGGCCGCCGGCGCGCCGCGCCACGGCCCCAGCGACTCGGCCACCCGGGCACGGTCAATCAAACGCCGCGCCAGAAACTGGTTGAGTGGCGGCAGTTCCATGCTGCGGTCGTTGATCAGCTCGATCATCGTGCCGCCCGCGCCAAACGCAATCACCGGGCCAAAAGGCTGGTCAGTGACCAGCCCCACACACACTTCACGCCCGCGCTTCTGGCTGGACATGTTCTGGATCGTCACGCCGTTGATGCGCGCATCGGGCTGCAGCCGGGCCACGTTTTGCATCATGTCGAGAAACGTGTCGCGCACACCAATGGCATTCATCACGTTGAGCGCCACACCCTGCACATCCGACTTGTGGCTGATGTCGGGCGAATCGATCTTGAGTGCCACCGGAAAACCCAGCTGCGTGGCGATCATGATGGCCTCGTTGGGGCTGCGCGCCAGAATCGTCTTGGTGACCGGAATGTGAAACGCCGCCAGCAGCGACTTGGACTCCATCTCGGTGAGCACCTTGCGCCGCTCGGCCAGCACACTCTCAATCAGCAGGCGTGCGCCTTCCACGTCGGGCAGGGCCAAATCCGACAGCGGCGGCGGCGTTTGCTGTAGCAACTGCTGGTTTTGGTAGAACGAGGCGATGTTGCCAAACGCGCCCACCGCGGCCTCGGGCGTGCGAAAGCTCGGGATCACCGCGTCATTAAGAATCTTGCGCGCCTGACCCACCGAGGCATCACCCATCCAGCAGGTCAGCAGTGGCTTGCTGGCCTGGCGGTTGTAGCCGGCAATCGCGGTGGCAATGGCATCGCCGTCAATACCGGTTTTGGGCGAGTAGATCACCAGCATGCCGTCAATCTGCGTGGCTTTGCTGGCAGCCTCGATGGCAGCACGGTACTGATCAGGGCCAGCATCTTCAGACAGGTCGATCAGGTCGCTGAGTGTGGCCAGCGGCGGCAACAGCGGCTTGAGTGCCTGCGACTGCTCGGGGGTCAGGCAGCCCAGTTCCAGGCCAATTTCACTGACCCAGTCGGCCGCCAGCACGCCCGGGCCACCGCCGTTGGTGACGATGGCCAGGCGCTTGCCCACCGGCTTGTAGCGCGATGCCAGGCATTTGGCCGCCGAAAACAGCGCCACAAACGAGCGCACCCGCACCGCGCCGGCGCGCCGCAGCGCCGCATCAAACACATCGTCGCTGCCGACAATGGCACCGGAATGCGTCAGCGCCGCCCGGTTGCCGCCGTGCTTGTGACCCGCCTTGAGCACCACCACCGGCTTGGCGTTGGCAGCTGCGCGCAGCGCGCTCATGAAACGCCGGGCGTTGGTGATGCCTTCCAGATAAATCACGATGCTGTGGGTTTTGGCATCCGAGGCCAAGAAATCGAGCACCTGCGCGATATCCACCGCCGTGTTGGGCCCGAGCGACACCACGGTGGAAAAACCCACCGCGTTCATCTTGGCCCAGTCCAGAATGGACGAGGTGAGCGCACCCGACTGCGACACCAGCGCCAATGGGCCCGGTGTGGCCAGTTCGCCGGCCACGCTGGCGTTGAGCTGCAAGTTGGGCCGCTGAAAACCCAGGCAATTAGGCCCAAGCAGGGAGATGCCGTCGCGGCTGGCCATTTTGTGCAGCTCAGCGGCTTGTGTGGCGTTGATGCCACTTGAAATGACCAGCGCCGACTGACATTTGATGCGCCCGGCAATCTCCAGTGCCGCGGCTACCTCATCGGCCGGCAGCGCGATGATGGCCAAGTCGGCCCGGGTATTGGCCAGATCGGCCAGCGTGCCGCTAGAGTGGATGTCCAGAAACACCAGTTTGCCAGCGAATTGCTGCGCCGTGATGGCCTGGTGCAGATTGCGTGCCTGCGGTGTCTGCGACTCGGGATCATCTGGCTTGCCGGCAAACACCACAATGGAGTTGGGCGAAAAAAGGGAAGTCAGAAAATGCTTATCCATGTAACTACCTATTGACTGGTTGCAATTAACGCAAGCTTAACCTGTCTGGCCTGTAGATTTGCTGACCGCACTCACTAACTTGGAAGCCCCGCCCGGGGCACTCGGGTTATCCTTTGTCACATGATCCGCCGCATCGCTCACCTGGACATGGACGCTTTTTACGCGTCGGTCGAATTGCTGCGCTATCCGCAACTCAAGGGGCTGCCGGTGGTGATTGGTGGCGGCAGGCGCTCTGTCGATGACGCACTGCTGACTGCGCAGACAGGCGTGCCACTGGCCAACATTGCGTTAGATGCATTTCCCCGACTGGCGGGCTACACCGGACGCGGCGTCATCACCACCGCCACCTATGCCGCGCGCCAGTCTGGCGTGGGCTCGGCCATGGGGCTGATGAAAGCCGCCAAGCTGT
>JAIFMT010000110.1 GCA_020048295.1 Rhodoferax sp. | reverse complement strand
TCCAGCCCGGCCAGCAGCACGCCACTGCGCTTCTGCTCAGCGAACATGAAGTCCTTGATCTCGACAATGCTGGGCACGGCATCCTTGGCATTGCCAAAAAACTCCAGGCACACGGTGCGCGTGTGGGCCGGCATCTTGTGCACTACCCAGCGCGCGCTGGTGATGAGGCCGTCGGTACCTTCCTTCTGAATGCCCGGCAAGCCACTCAAAAACTTGTCGGTCACGTCCTTACCCAAACCCTCTTTGCGGAACGACTTGCCGGGAATGTCGAGCCGCTCGCTGCGAACCGGTGTTTTGCCGTCGGCCTTGAAGTACTGCAGCTCAAAACTGGCGACTTCTACGTCATGAATCTTGCCCAGGTTGTGGTGGATGCGGGTCACTTCCAGCCACTCGGCTTGCGGCGTCACCATGCGCCAGCTGGCCAGGTTGTCCAGCGCGGTACCCCACAACACGGCCTTTTTGCCGCCGGCGTTCATGGCGATGTTGCCGCCAATGCACGATGCTTCTGACGAAGTGGGGTCCACGGCAAACACATAACCGGCGCGCTCGGCCGCGTGCGCCACCTGGTTGGTGATGACGCCAGCCTCGCTCCAGACCGTGGCTACCTCATGTTCCAGGCCAGGCAGGCGGCGCATTTCGACCTCGCTCATGCCCAGCAGCTTTTCGGTGTTGATCACCACGCTCTTCCAGGTCAGCGGAATCGCCCCGCCGGTGTAGCCGGTGCCGCCGCCTCGCGGGATGATGGTCAGGCCCAGTTCAATGCTGCCTTTGACCAGCCCGGCCATCTCGGCCTCGGTGTCCGGGGTCAGTACCACAAACGGGTACTCAACTCGCCAATCTGTAGCGTCCGTCACATGGCTGACGCGGCTTAGGCCGTCAAACTTGATGTTATCCCGGGCAGTGAGGCGGGCAAAGGTTCGTTGCGCCTTGCGCCGCAGTGTGGCAGTTTCGACAAACGACGCATCAAATGTCTGCACCGCCTGGCGCGCCACCGTGAGCAGCTGGCCCACCAGCGCGTCGCGTTCAGGATCAGATTCGGGGTTGCGGCGCTTCTCAATTTCGTTCAAGCGGTGCTGCAAGGCCTCCACCAGCAGCACCCGGCGTTTCGGGTTGTCCAGCAGGTCATCTTGCAAATAAGGGTTGCGTTGCACCACCCAGATGTCGCCCAGCACCTCGTACAACATGCGTGCCGAGCGACCCGTGCGGCGTTCGTCGCGCAATTTGTTCAGCCAGCCCCAGGCCGCGTTACCCAGCAGCCGGATGACGATCTCGCGGTCAGAAAACGAGGTGTAGTTGTAGGGGATTTCGCGGATGCGCTCCTGCCCATGCGGCACGGGGGTCACGTCGGGCAAGATCGGCTGGGGCACGGTAGAGGCGTTCATCAGGTTCTGGATTGGCAGCCAGGGCGGGGCGCTGCGGCCCGGTCAGAAGGCATGGCCTAAGCTGGGCTGGCGATGTTACCGCAGCGCAACATTGCCACGTTGTGGGCAGGGCTGCCGGTGTGTCACGCGCGCTGTTGGCTTGGTGCTGTCGCTGCAAACCCGATTACTGCCATCCACCCAACAAGCGTTGATCCCAAATGACTTCTTGACTTTGCGATACGACCAATGGATTGGCTGCTAGAGCAAATGATATTTCGCTGTGGTTGTTTGGTGATTGCCCTCCATGGCGGACAAATTGGCCGTGGAGTTAGCAGTCAACACACCGCTTTGCCTCGAACCTGGCAGTTGATGGTGGAATGGCCGATGGTGCGCCTGGGCAAAAAATCGTTGTTGATGCACCACCGAGCCTTGTCATTTAACCGGTGTTGCGCAACCCCGCTGCGATGCCGTTGATCGAGATATGAATGCCACGCTTGACGCGCTCGTCGGTTTGCCCAGCGCGATAACGGCGCACCAGTTCAACCTGCAGGTGGTGCAGCGGGTCGATGTACGGAAAGCGCTGGGCGATGGAGCGTTGCAGCGCCAGATTGTTGGCCAGCCGTTGCTCCTGCCCGGTGATCAGCACCAAAGCCAGCGCGGTGCGATGCCATTCTTGCTCGATGGCAGCAAAAATCTTCTTGCGCAGGCGTTTGTCGGTCACCAGTTCGGCGTAGCGCGAGGCCAGCGCCAGATCGCTCTTGGCCAGCACCATGTCGATGTTGGACAGCAGCGTCTTGAAGAAAGGCCATTGCTTTTCCATCTGCTGCAGCAAGCTCAGCCTTTGCTCGTTGGTGTCTGCGGGGGTGTCGTCACCGTGCGGGTTCAGAAACTGTTCTACCGCCGAGCCAAAACCAAACCAGCCCGGCAGCGTCAGGCGGCACTGGCCCCAGCTGAAGCCCCACGGAATGGCGCGCAAGTCCTCGATCTTTTGCGTGGCTTTGCGCGAAGCCGGGCGCGAACCGATGTTGAGTTCGGCTATTTCGCGGATCGGCGTGGCCTGAAAGAAATACTCGGTAAAGCCTGGGGTCTCATAAACCAAGTGGCGGTAGGCGGCCATGCTGGCGCTCGACAACTCTGCCGCCGCTTGCAAGAACGCCGGCTTGGCTGGCTTGGCGCGTTGCAGCAAGGTCGCTTCCAGCGTGGCGGCCACCAGGGTCTCCAGGTTGCGCCGGCCAATCTCGGGGTTGGCGTATTTGGAGCCAATCACTTCGCCCTGCTCGGTCAGGCGGATTTGCCCGCGCACCGTGCCGGGGGGCTGCGCCAAAATGGCCTCGTAGCTCGGGCCGCCGCCGCGCCCCACCGTGCCGCCACGCCCGTGAAACATGCGCAATTGAATGAAGTGGCGGTTGGCCGGGGTGGGGTGCTGCTGGTTGATCTGGTCAAACAGCTCAGCCAGTGCGATCTCGGCGCGGTACAGCTCCCAGTTGCTGGTGAAAATGCCGCCGTCCTTGTTGCTGTCGGAGTAACCGAGCATGATGTCCTGCTCGCCATACTGGTCATGACCACCGCGCTGCACCAGGGCCAGCATGCCCGGCAAGGCGAAAAACGCCTGCATGATCGGGGCAGCATGGCGCAGGTCGTCGATGGTCTCAAACAGCGGCACCACAATCAGGTCGCAGGTGCTGTCGGCATCGTCGAGCGTGCCGCGCATCAGTCCCACTTCCTTTTGCAGCAGCAGCACTTCGAGCAGGTCACTCACCGTCTCGGTGTGGCTGATGATGTAGTGGCGAATGGCTTGTGCGCCATACTGGGCGCGCATGGCTTTGGCGGCTTCAAAGACACCGATTTCGCTGAGGGCGTGGTCTGAATAAGTGGCATCCATCACGCGCAGCGGCCGCGCGTCGTTGAGCAAACGCATCAGCAGCGCCACCTTGGCGGCCTCGTCGAGTGTGGCGTAGTCCGGCGTGACGCGCGCTTTGTGCAGCAACTCGGTCAGCACGGCTTCATGCTGGTCCGAACTTTGACGCAAATCGACGGTGGCCAGGTAAAAACCAAAGACTTCAACTGCGCGCAACAAGGGCTGCAGTCGTTGCGCAGCCAACGCCTGCGCGTGGTGCGTCAGCAGCGAGGCTTCAATGATGCGCAAGTCGGCCAAAAACGCCTGCGAATCCGGGTACGGGTTTTGCGGTACCACGGCATGGCGTGCGGCATCGCCGCCAGTCAGCTCTTTCAAATTGGCGGCCAGACGCGCATAAATGCCGATCAACGCGCGCCGGTAGGGTTCGTCCTTGCGGTGCTCGTTGCGGTCGGGTGACTGCTCGGCCAGCGCCTGCATGGCCGGGGCAAAGTCCACCAACAGGGCTGAGAGCGACAGCTCGCCGCCAAGGTAATGCACTTCAGTCAGGTAGTGGCGCAGTGCCACATCGGCCTGGCGGCGCAGCGCCAGATTCAGGGTTTGCGCGTTGACAAACGGGTTGCCGTCGCGGTCGCCGCCAATCCACTGACCCATGCGCAGAAAACCCGGTACCGGGTGGGTGTGCAGGGCTTCTTCGAGCGTGGCGTAAATGCGCGGAATTTCGCGCAAAAAGGTCGAAACGTAAAAACTCAGCGCGTTTTCGACCTCGTCGGCCACCGTGAGTTTGGAAAACCGCAGCAGCCGGGTTTGCCACAGCTGTAGTACGCGGGCGCGTAGTTGCAACTCGTTGGCGGCCAGCTCACGCGGCGTCAGGGCATCGTGGGCCACTTTGTAAGCCGCCGCTTGCGCCAGGATGTCATCGCGCGCTGCGAGCAGATGGGCAATATCGCGCTCGGCATCCAGAATGCTCTTGCGCTGCACCTCGGTGGGGTGAGCGGTCAACACGGGTGACACGAAGCTGTTGGCCAGCATCTCGCTGATGGCAGACGGCGCAATGCCAGCTTCTGATAAGCGTTGCAGGCTCATCTCCAGGCTGCCTTCGCGCACCTCCCCGGTGCGTTCCTGCAAGGCGCGCAGGCGAACCTGGTGCCGGTCTTCGGCCAAGTTGGCCAGGTGGCTGAAGTAGGTAAAGGCGCGCACCACGCTGACCGTGCGGTCGTTGCTGAGGGACTTCAACAGCTTGTTGAGCGCCTTGTCCGCCTCGGTATCGGAATCGCGGCGAAACGTCACCGAGAGTTGGCGAATCTGCTCAATCAGGGCAAACGCTTCATCGCCTTCCTGTTCGCGGATCACATCACCCAGAATGCGCCCGAGCAGCCGGATATCGTCCACCAGCGGTTGTTCACTGTCGTTAATTTTGCTTTTGGGCGGTGATTTGATGGTTTTGGTCATGGGGTTCTCAAGTCAGGGTGTGCATTTTGCAAGCAAGAGTCATGCTAGCATTCCCAATAGCTGTTTTTATCCCACCCTTCTCCATTGCCTGGCACGCCAAGCCATTTTTCCATGTCCAAATTGATCATCGCCACGCGTGAGAGCCGCCTTGCCATGTGGCAAGCCGTTCACGTTCAGACCCTGTTGACGCAACTCGGCCACCAGGTTGAAGTGCTGGGCATGACCACGCTGGGCGACCAGATTCTTGACCGTGCCCTGAGTCAAATCGGTGGCAAAGGCCTGTTTGTCAAAGAGCTCGAAGTGGCGCTGGAGCAAGGCAAGGCCGACTTGGCGGTGCATTCGCTCAAGGATGTGCCGATGGAGTTGCCTGAGGGCTTCAGCCTGGTGGGAGTGATGGCGCGCGAAGACCCGCGCGATGCCTGGGTGTCTAACCACCACGCCAGCCTGGCAGCGTTGCCGCCGGGCGCAGTGGTGGGCACGTCGAGCCTGCGCCGCACCGTGCTGCTGCGCTCACTGCGCCCGGACCTGAAGATTGAACCTTTGCGTGGCAACCTGGACACGCGGCTGCGCAAGCTCGACGACGGCCATTACGCCGGCATTGTGCTGGCGGCTGCGGGACTGAAGCGGCTTGGGCTAGAAGCGCGCATCCGCGCTGTGTTTGATCCGTCCGAGATGCTGCCGGCTGCTGGACAGGGTGCGCTGGGTATAGAGGTGCGCACTGCACGCTCCGACGTGGCGCAGGCGCTGCAGCCCCTGGTGGATCAGCCCACCTGGCTGCGCATTGCTGCCGAGCGTGCAGTGAGCCGTGCCATGGGCGGAAGCTGCTCGATGCCGCTGGCCGCTTACGCCACGCTGGATCAGGATGTGCTAACCCTGGATGCCGCCTGGGGTGATATGGATGGCCGGCTGGCGCTGGTGCGGGTACGCCAACAAGCCCGGGTGACCGACCTGAACGATGCTGCGGCGCTCGGTGAGCGTGTGGCCAAAGACTTGCAGCAGCAGGTGCTGGCCCGAGGCGGCAGTCTGTCGCACCTGGCTGACGCGCCGGCTCAGTAAGCCTACGCCCGCCGCTGCCAATGCGTTTGATCGTCACCCGGGTGCAGCCACAAGCCCAGCAGTGGGCGCAGGCCCTGCGCGCCAGCGGCCATGATGCGTTGGCGTTGCCGCTGATCGAAACCTGTGGCCTGCCAGATACCCGAGCCATCCGGCAGGCTTGTTTGCGGCTGACGGACTACGCGGCCGTGATGTTTGTCAGCGCCCATGCCGTGAACTATTTTTTCAAGGAAAAGAATGCTCTAGCCCTTGATGGACAAGCGTCACTAGCTACTGATACTAGAGCATGGGCGACTGGCCCCGGGACCAGTGCGGCACTGGCAGCGCAAGGGGTAGCGGCGCATTTGACCGACGCTCCGGCGCTCGATGCCGGACAGTTTGATTCTGAAAACCTGTGGCGCCGGGTTCACACCCAGATTCATCCGGGTGCCAGGGTGCTGATCGTGCGCGGCGACACGCCGGGCAGCGCTGAGCCGGCCGCGCAGGGTGTCGGGCGCGACTGGCTGGCGCAGCAGCTACAACATGCCGGTGCGCAGGTGGACCATGTGGTGGCGTACCAGCGTGGTGCACCGCGGTGGGATGGCGCACAACGGGCGCTGGCCAGTGCCGGCGCAAGCGACGGCAGCGGCTGGATTTTCAGCAGTGCCGAAGCACTGGGTAATTTGCAGGCCTTGTTGCCTGCACAGGACTGGTCAGCAGCGCGTGCCGTGGCCACGCATGCACGCATTGCCGAGGCCGCGCGGCGACTGGGTTTTGGCGTGGTGCTGCAGGCCAGCCCAACGCTGCCCAGCGTGCTGGCCTCGGTAGAATCGTTGCCATGACAGCCTCACCTCCAGACCCATCCAGCACGGAACCGTCAGCCAATGCCGCAGCGACACCAGGCGCTGCAACAGCTGGCAACGCCGAGGCGGCGAAAGGAGCGTTGCCTTTAGCGCAATCCGCTGCGGCACCTGAATTGGCATCGGGTGAGCGCAGCCGATTGGCGTTCGGGGCCGTGGCGCTGGCGCTGCTGGGTTTGTTGCTGCTGGCGCTGCTGTGGCAAAAAGTGGACAGCATGCAAGAACAATTGGCGCGCCAGAGTGCAGAGGCGCAGTCGCAGTCGCTCGAAGCGCGTACGTTGGCCAAACAGGCAGTGGCATTGGCGCAGGAAAATGTGGCACGCACGGCGGTGCTCGATGCCCGCCTGAGCGAAGTGGCGCTGCAGCGCAGCCAGCTCGACGAGCTGATGCAAAGCCTGTCACGCTCGCGCGACGAAAACCTGGTGGTCGATATTGATGCCGCGCTGCGGCTGGCACAGCAACAGGCGCAGCTGACCGGCAGCGTCGAGCCCTTGCTGGCAGCACTCAAAAGCGCCGAGCAGCGCGTGTTGCGGGCGGCGCAACCTCGGCTGGCTTTGTTGCAACGTGCCATCGCGCACGACATTGACCGCGTGAAATCGTCAGCGGTCAGTGACACCCCGACCATGCTGGTCAAGCTCGATGAATTGGTGCGGCTGGCTGACGAGTTGATGCTGGCCAACGCCGTACCCGCCAGCGGCCGGGAGCCGGCAGAAAAGAAGGCGCAGAGCACCCCGCCGTTGCGCTGGTGGCAGCAGGCTTTGGCCTTGTTTGTCGAAGAAGCGCGCAAGCTGGTGCGGGTCAGCCAGATCGACACCCCGGAGGCCGCGCTCCTGTCGCCCGAGCAGGCTTTCTTTGTGCGTGAAAACTTCAAACTCAAGCTGCTCAACGCCCGGCTCGGCTTGCTGTCCCGGCAAATTGACGCGGCACGCGCCGACCTGGCGGTGGCCGAAGACGCGCTGAAAAAGTACTTTGACCGCAACGCCCGCAAGACCCAGGCCGCCGCCGCCTTGCTCGCGCAAGTGCAGTCCCAGATGCGTAACCTGCAGTTGCCGCGCATCGACGAGACGTTGTCGGTGCTGGCCACGTCAGCCGCCGGACGCTAAAGCGCCATGCGTGTCGCCCTCTGGTTGCTGGGACTGTTTGGGGTGGCGGTGGCGCTGGCGCTGTTTGCCAGCGGCAACGACAGCACCATCACCGTGTATTGGCCACCGCACCGGGTTGATTTGTCGCTCAATCTGGTGGTGTTGCTGTTGGGGTTGCTGTTTGCCTTGCTGCACGTGGCACTCAAGGCACTGGCCGCACTGCTGTCAATTCCGGGTCAGGCACAAGCCTGGCGCGCGCGCCAGCAAGAGCGGGTGATTCATGCCGCCCTGCTCGATGCCTTGTCGCACCTGATTGCCGGGCGTTTTATCCGCGCCCGCAAAGCGGCGGAACTGGTGCTGGCGCGCGATGCCGCCATGACACGCCACGGTGAGCCCGCCATCGACAGCGCCCGCCTGCGCGTGCTGTCCCACCTGCTGGCGGCCGAGAGTTCACAGGCCTTGCAAGACAAGAGCGGGCGCGAAAGTCATTTCCAGCAGGCGCTGGCGCAGGCGGCACTGTTTGATGCCAGCGGCACGCGTGAGGGCGTGATGCTGCGCGCCCTGCGTTGGTCACTCGAAGACCGCGATCCGGCAGCCGCGCTTGACTGGCTTGAGCAGTTGCCCGCCGGGGTGGCACGGCGCACCGTGGGCTTGCGGCTGCGCCTCAAAGTGGCCCGGTTGGCCGGCAAAACTGCACTGGCGCTCGAAACGGCACGGCTGCTGGTCAAGCACCGGGCGTTCTCCGGTAGTGCCGCGCCCAGTCTGATCCGCGCGCTGGTGCTGGAATGGCTGCAAACCGCCCATGACCCGGCGCGCCTGGTGCAGGTTTGGGACAAGCTTGAAACCAGTGAAAAAAATCTGCCTGAAGTGGCCATCGCTGCCGCCGCGCAGCTGTTGCGCCTGGGCGGCGATGCCGGTTTGGCGTTTGACTGGCTGTTGCCGGTCTGGCAGCGCATGAACAGCAGTGCGGACGGCTTGAGTGATGAACAGCAGATCGCCCTGGTCCGCGTGATCGAGAGCGCCTTTGCAGTCGGCGGCGACCGCATTGACAGCGCCTGGTTATCGCGCATCGAACACGCCCAGCGCATGAATCCGGGTGACCCGGTGCTGCTGTACCTGGCTGGCGTTGCCTGTTTGCATCTGCGCCTGTGGGGCAAGGCGCAGCAGCTGATTTCGCAAGCGCTGCCGCGGCTTGACGATACCGGCTTGCTCACGCGCGCCTGGCAAGTGCTGGCCGAACTGGCTGACCGCCAGGGCGATGCGGCGCAGGCAGCAGCAGCCTGGAAAAATGCAGCGCAAGCGGCGTTGCGCAGCAAGGGCTGATTTTTGTCAAATAATCTGGCGAATGAGCCCCTTGTCTTGTGCGCCGGGCGTGACTAAGCTGGAATACAGGTCTATCATTTACGCATGGCTACATTCATCGAACACATCGTCAAACTGACCGACCACCGCGACCGCGATCTGCTGGAGCTGACCCTGTCAAAGGCGCTGATCGACCTGTTGCCCATACGGCGCATCGTGATCGCCCATGTCATGCGCGAAGACGGCCAAGACCGCTGGCTGGAAGTTGCCCGCCTCGATGCCAAAGGCGGCGGCCGGGTGATTGACCCGCAGCGGGTTGATTTCCAGTCGCTGGTGAAGCTCGAGGATGCAGCGGACCGCTACAAGTGCCTGCAAACACGGGAACGCATCGAGATCGCCTGGGCCGGGCCAGACGGGCCGCGTATCAACATGTTGCCGCTGTTTTCTGATTCCCGTTCTGATGACCAGGGTGTGCTGGAACTGCACTCCGATGCCGCCCTGAGCGTGGAAGACCTGCAGTTGGTGGACTATTTGCGCCGCATTTACCGCAATATGTATTCCTTGCTGGAGTACAGCGACCGCGATGCCTTGACCGGGTTGCTCAATCGCAAGTCGCTGGAAAACGCTTTTTATAGTGCGGTGCTGGAAGACCTCGACGGTGCCACCGCACCGCCACCATCTTCGCAGATACAAGAGCAGGAGCGGCGTCACCGGGTGCCGGTCAATTATTGGCTGGGCTCGGCCAGCGTTGACAATTACGCGCTGATCAACAGCAAGCATGGTCACGCCGTGGCTGAAGACGTGTTGCAACTGGTGGCGCGCATCATGAGCAATACCTTTCGCACCTACGACCTGCTGTACCACTTTGGTGGCGAAGATTTTGGCGTGCTGATGCATTGCCCCGACGAGGCGTTGGTGTTGTCCGCGTTCGACCGTTTTCGTTCCAACGTTGAAAAATTCAACTTTCCCCGCGTGGGTCGAGTGACTGTGAGCTGTGGCTACACCAGTGTGTTGGCCGACGACTCACCCAGCAGCGCGCTCGAAAAAACCCGCTGCGCGGTGGAGTTTGCTCGCCGGGGTGGCGGCAACAAGACCAGCAGTCATCTGGGGTTGGTGCGGCGCGGTTTTTTTGTTGTCAACTCACCCCTGGAGTCATCTGCTGCCGAAGAAGCCTGATTACCCTTGGCGAGCATAAAAAAAGGACCCTCAAGGGGTCCTTTTTTGCTGGCAGGCAGATCAGGCCGGTTGCTCTTCGGTCTGGGCGTCCTCAAAGGGCAAGGTCACGTTGCGCAAATCGCGTTTGGTTTCCACCAACACCAGCGGTTTGTCATCCACGGCGATGGGTGCCGGGCGTTCGCGCGGAACGTGCACGGGCAGGGGCTCGGCGGCAATGGCAGCCTGCACGGCTGCGATTTTTGCAGCATCCGAATTGACCCATGTCAAACCGGACTGTTCGGCCACTTTCATCAATGTGTCGATCGGCAGGCTGTAGGCCTGCACTGCTGGCATGCCGGGCTGCGTGGCCAACGGGATGTCGGCCACGATTGCGGCAGGTGTTATCTCCACCGGGGCAATGGCAACCGGTGCAGCGGCCACAGGCTCGAGCGGGGCCGGCGTTGGCAGCTCAATGACAACCGGCGCAGGTGTTGAGTCAGGAGCCTTGGCTGCAGCGCCAGCGGCAACTAGCGCCGTGCTGACCTGCGTGCTTTCGGTCGGAGCGGACGTGGCGGTGTCGGCAACCCCTTGGGCATCACCCACGGCCGGCGCACTGGCCACCGATGCGGTGAAATAAGACTTGCGCGGGGTGTATTCCACGTCGTCCTGCACCGGCACGTCGTCGGCGCTGGCTGTCGCAGGTTGGGCGGCTTCTGCATCCGCACGCTCGGGGCGCTCGCTACGGGGTTTGCGGTCGCGGCCATAGCGGTCACGCGAACGCTTCTCGCGCGGTGCTGCCTCGGCTCGGTTTCCTGGGGCGGTGTCCCCTGCAGATTCCTCGGCGGGCGTTATGCTGACTTCGCCAGCGTTGGCCTGGATCACATTGCCCGCTTCGTCCAGGCGGGTTTCTTCGCCAGGTTTGGGGCCACGCGGGCGGCGCTCACCGCGACCACGGCCACTGCGCGCGTCCTGCCGTGGTGTCTCTGGTATACCGTTGCTAGTCGGCATGTCGCTGTTGACGTTGGCTGACTCAGCTGCCATGGCAATTCCGGGCAGCATTTCTTGCCGGTCGCGCGGCGCACTCGAGCGCTCGCCACGTTCCGGGCGCTCAGCGCGATCGGTGCGCTCAGGACGATTGCTGCGTTCACCGTTTCTGCCACTGCGCGCATCGTTGCGGCCCTCGGGCCGTGCGCTGCGCTCGCCGCCGCGACCACTGCGGCCGCCATCTGGACGATCACCGCGGGGCTCACCACGGCGGCTGCTGTCGCGGCTGGGCCGGGCATCGCGGTTGTTGCTTTGCTCGTCGCTTGGTGTTGCTGGCGTTGCGGGAACGACCGGCGCTGGCGCTGCCACCGGTGCCGGGGAGAACAGATTTTTCAGCCAGCCAAAGAAACCTTTTTCAACCACCACCGGCGGCACAACCGCAGCCATGGGTTGCGGCTTGACTGCGGGTATCGGCGCGGGCGCTGGTTTGGGCGGTGCCACCGGTGCCGGTGCGTCGGGCAGCACGCCCTTGATCACCGGGGTTTGCCGGTTGGTGGGTTCCTGCGAGCGGCGGGTCACGGCGGTGACGTCTTCCACCTCGTCGGCCATCTTGTAGCTCGGCGTGATGTTGTCCAGGCGCGGATCGTCGTGCTTGAGGCGTTCGAGCTTGTAGTTGGGCGTTTCCAGCGACTTGTTGGGCACCATCAGCACGTTAATGCGTTGCTTGAGTTCGATCTTGGCGATTTCGGTGCGCTTTTCGTTGAGCAGGAACGAGGCCACTTCCACCGGCACCTGGCACAGCACCGAGGCCGTGTTGTCCTTGAGCGATTCTTCCTGGATGATGCGCAAAATCTGCAGCGCGCTCGATTCGGTGTCGCGGATGTGGCCCGAGCCACCGCAGCGCGGACACGGAATCGAAGCACCTTCAGACAGCGCCGGGCGCAGCCGCTGGCGGCTCATTTCCATCAGGCCAAATTTGCTGATGGTGCCAAACTGAACCCGGGCGCGGTCTTGCCGCAGTGCGTCACGCAGGCGGTTTTCCACATC
>JAIFMT010000242.1 GCA_020048295.1 Rhodoferax sp. | reverse complement strand
ATGCGCAACTTGTACTGGGTTTTCAGCGTCGGCTTATAACTGTTGTCCAGTTCGGCCAAGGCCACGGCTTCCTTGCCTTTGGCTTCGGCAACGCAGATATCCTTGGCATTGCTGGCTAGTGACTCGCAGCCTTTTTTGTCAGTCTTGTACTCCGTCTTGATTCGGGTCTTGCTGGCGCTGAAATCGGTGGATGACATCGATTGCGCGATGGCGTTGGTGCCAAACAGCAAGCAGGCGGCCAATGCGGTGCCACTGAGCAGGTTGAGGGATTTTTTCATGATCATTCCTTAGACTTAAGTCCTTCACAAGCAACAAAGGCTTCGAAGCGCTGACAGTAAGGTCTGGAAAGCGGCGGGTCTGTTCGCTCGCACACATAAAAGAATGCACTCATTGCCGCCGCAGTTTGAAACTATCCAGTGATGGCACCCACCCGAAGGCTGGATTACGTCTTGCATGTCAGCCACATTGTTAAACAGACACGGTTGCCGGTTGCCCTGGCGGTGCTTGATTAACTATTAATTAAATAGCTGATAATGCACATTCGGAAAAGGCTAGAGGCCTATTTCTTATAAATTAGAAAATGGCTGTTGAAAAAATGGCGCAGCGGTTTTCGTTCAGCTTAGCCGACCAGTGTGGGTTTGGCCACCACGCCGCTGGCAATAAAAACGCTGTCGAGCCAGGTCGAGCTGATTTCGAACTGCTCCAGGTGTTGGGCCAGGTGGCTCCAGGGCTGCGCCAGCCCTTCAAGGGATGTCACCGAGTACACCGCCGCCATCATCACGCACCAGTTGGTCGTCCAGGCCCAGTTTTGGGACCACTGCAAGCCCGACGCAACCACCCGCGCGCCCGGCTTGAGTCCTTGCACCACATGGCAAATGGCCTTGGGGTTGCGCAAAATATCGTGGGTGAAGTGAAACATGGCCGCATCGGCGCGGGTTTTGATTTTGAAGGTCTCGGCCGGCGCGTTGATCAGCGTCACGTTGCGCCAGCCCTGTTGCTGCACCCGCAGGCGGGCTTGCGCCAGCATGTCAGGACTTTGTTCGATGCCAATCACCCGCCCCCTTGAGCCCACCGCCGCGCGCAGTGACGCAAAGCTCAGTCCGGTGCCACAACCCACATCCAGCACGATGGCACCCGCGCCCAGTTGGAGCCGCGCGATGGCGGCGCGGCGAATCGGCTCAAAGGCCACCAATTCCAGGTCGTAGATTTTGGCGCGTCGGCGGTATTGCGCCAGTGAGCGTTGTCGGTCGGGTGCTGCCATCGGGTCATTCATGGCAAGCAAGCATAGGCCGGTCTGCACTGCAGCGCAAGCCAGCACCGCAGCAACAGGCACCGGCAAATCTGCACACCGGCGCTGCCGCTGATGCCCGGGCGCGCAAATACCCTGCAGCCACCCCGCAGCGGCAAACGTTCTTGCGAATACGCAAGTCGCGCAGGGCTGCAAAAACTACGCTCAGAAGGAGCCCACGGGGTTTCAGCAGACGATTTGCCCGAGCAACACACCTCATCACCCTACCCAGCCTTCCTCCATAGGAAGAAGGAAGCAGCCAGATGCGGAAAGGTTATGTCGCGCCCGGCACAAGCCGTCATGCGATGCCCGCCACCCTACATTGCAAAGCCATGCCACATGATTGAAAACCCAGCGACACCGATAGATGCCTTGCTGCAGGAAATCTGCACAGAAGTCAGGCTGACCCAACACCTGACCGGACGCGCTGCGCTGGCACCGCAAGTGCTGCGTGCCATGCGCCAGGTTCCGCGTGAGGCCTTTGTTCACGAGACGCTGCACTCGGTGGCCTACAAAAACATACCGCTGCCCATTGGTCACGCGCAGACGATCTCGCAGCCCTACATCGTGGCCTTGATGACGGACCTGATTGAGCCCGGGGCGGACAAAACCGTGCTGGAAATCGGCACCGGCTCGGGCTATCAGGCCGCCGTGCTGTCACCGTTGGTCAGGCACTTGTACACCGTGGAGGTCATCCCTGGGCTGGCACAGCAGGCGCAAGACCGCTTGCAACAACTCGGCTGCCACAACGTCAGCGTGCGTGTTGGCGATGGCAATCTGGGCTGGCCAGAGCATGCACCCTTTGATGCCATCATCGTCACCGCAGCAGCACCCCCAGCCATCACGGCGACCAATATCTGCGCCTGATCCACAAGGGCAAAGACGGACGGCTCGACGAGCGCAGTGTGCTAGAGGTGGCGTTTGTTCCGTTGATTCAGCCCTTGAACTCATTTGCAGCCTAGCGCCGGCAACGTGCGCCAACAGGGCCAATTCATGCACCAAATTGGGAATGAACTACATTCCAAGGGTTTTCCCGAATTTGAACCCACCAAGGACCCTTCATGGCCCAACTTTCCCCCGCCGGCATTCAAGCCGTGCAAGACATCGCCCAACGCCACGGCTTCAGCTTTGATGCCGTACAAACCATGCTGAGCGCCGTGATCAACGGCAACGGCAGCATGGCGCAATTCAGCCACCCTGAGTTTGGTGGGTCGGGCCAGTGGATGCAAGGTGGCATGACGATGATTGGCGACATGTTCAACAACTACCTCAAGGGCCGGGTGGACAACCTGTGTGCCGAGCTGTCGCGCCTGATTGCCAACCAGCCGGGCCTGCTTCGCAGCGGCAGTTTTCAGAGCCAGAGCCAAAACGGCAACACGGTTTATAACCAGTGGGGTGGCGACACCGGCAGCACCGGCAATCAACCGAACAGCCTGTTTGTTGCCGCTCCGGTGCTGCCCGACTGGTGGGGCCCCGATCTGAAGTGGCCCAACAGCTCGGGCGGGCAAAACGGCATGCGCTACGCCTGGTTTTCGCAAGCCCGGCGCCTGGCCATCGAGGCCAATGGCCAGGTCATCATTTACGACACGCTGGATCACAACATTGGCGGTGTCTCGCAGCAGCAAAGCGGTGGCTATTCGGTGACGTTTTCCAGCCAGTACGGCTATGTTGATTTGTCACGCCTGCCCATCATCAGCATCAACGGCCAGCCGCCGCTGGCAGCGCCGGCACCGCCGCCGAGCTACAACAACCAGGCAGCCACCAATGCGCCAATGGCCAACTACGCGCCGGCATCTGATAGCACCGGCAACGGTGGTGATATTTTTGCCAGCATCGAAAAACTGGCAACGCTGCAAAGCCGGGGCATTTTGACCGAGCAGGAATACGCCACAAAAAAGGCCGAGTTGCTTAGCCGCCTGTGATGAATTTAGTGGTGTTTTAGGCCTCTAGACCTTACTGGTATTTCGCTGGAAGCTATGATTTTTAATTTATAGCCGAACCTTCAGAGTGACCGAATCAAGCGATTGAAGCGTTGAATGACTGCAGCGTGATTGCCAAGGTGTCCCTGTAGTGGGACCCCCCAAGCAGTTTTCACAAGACTGGATCAATCGTCATCGTCCATTTCAGACAACTCCTGATCGAAGCGTTGCAGCTGGGCGAGCCAGGTTGGCATTTCTTGCTTGATGGTTTGCACAAGACTGTCCAGGTCTTGTGGTGTCACCAAACCTTTTGCCAACATGAAGGCATAAAACTTCTTGATGCTGGCCGCGTTGCTTTTGATGTTGCCTGGCGTAGCCCACGATACCTTGTGGACGAACCAGTAACCAAAGTACATGTTCACGCAATGCACACCCTCTGCCGCTTCGACAGCATCCTCATACAGAAGGTATTCGTTAATGAATAAGTCGACGTTTGCAATGTGTTGCACCATTGTTTTGGGTGCCAGCCGAGACGCTACCAACCAGGCCTCAAAACCCGTCAGCAAGCCCGCATTGACCTCTCTAATTTTTTTGCAATCATCTTCGTATTGTTGGTAATCAACCATGGGACACCTTTCTTGAACGCGCTTTGTAAATGAATTGCAGCCAGATCAGTGATACCTGACTTGGCACCCGCCAATCTCCGCCGGCAACGGTGGTGATATTTTTGCTGCAGCCAAAAACTGGCACGGGGATGTTTTGACCGGGCGAGCATACGCCACAAAAAGGCCGAGTTGCCTAGCCGCCTGTGATGCGTTTAGTGGTGTTTTTGGCCTCTAGCCCCTACTGGTATTGTGCTGACAGCTATGTTTTTAGTTGCAATATCAAGCTGACCGCAGCGGTCGCGCCCTGGGCATCAAAGCTGTGCTCGGAGAAATCGATCCGGTCTTGTTCGTAGCGCAACACGCTGCAGGCACGGGTGCCGTAATCTGGCGTGGCAATGAAGGTGGCTGACAGCACCCGCTCAAGTGCCAGCGCGATGCCGGTGTCGGGCAGATCGGCATCGGCGGCCGGGCGGCGGTCTTGCAGCAGTGCCAGCAACTGCGCCTCGGTGGCAGGCCCCTGTGCCAGCAGATTTTGCAGGCCGCTGGTGAGCTGCCCCAGCTTGGGCCACGGCGTGTGAAAGTCGGCATTTGACACAGCCGCCACGCCGGGCACAAAGCGCACCACCCGCGCATCGCGGCTTTGCAGCCCCATCAGCTGTGTGCCGTCAAACACCAGCAAATTGAACGGGTTGTAGCGGCCGCAGCACCGTACCAGCTGCGCCAGGTAGTCGCCCGCACTGACATTGCCCTGCAAGAAACCACTGACCAGCGCCCCACGCGAGGGCGCATCGCTGCGCATCATGGCCGGTGCCCGGTGGTTGGTCAGCGCCGCCATGCGCCCGCTGTGGCTCACGCCCAGCCAGGTGCCGCCGGCCTGCAAATCACGTCCGGCAACAATCGGGGCATCGTGCCAGGCATGCAGCGGCGCGCTGGGGCGGGCATAAAACTCGTCGCGGTTGGCCACCAGCAGCAGCGGGCAAGCGCTGCCGGGTTGCCAGTTCCAGGCGATCAGGCACATGGCCAACCGCCCGCTGACACACAAGCTGTCATTGCGCTGCCCGGGTGCCCGTGGCGCATGGCAGGCGATGGGTTCAAGCGCCGCGCCGAAAGCCGCCCGAGGCAACCATCAGGGCTTGCGTGTAAGGATCGGTCACGCGGTGCGCCGCCAAATCTGCTGAACTGAGCATTTCTACGGTTTTGCCGCGCTGCATCACCATCAGCCGCTCACACAGGTGCGTGACCACCGCCAGGTCGTGGCTGACCATGATGAAACTCAAACCCCGGCGCTCGCGCAACACCTCCAGCAAATTCAGCACCTCGGCCTGCACCGAGGCATCGAGCGCCGAGGTGGGCTCGTCGAGCAGCAAAATCTGCGGCTCCAGAATCAGCGCCCGCGCCACCGCAATGCGCTGGCGCTGGCCGCCCGACAACTGGTGCGGGTAACGAAACCTGAAGCCGCTGCCCAGGCCCACCTCATCGAGGGCACGTTCAATGCGCGTCTGCTCGTCGCCCAGGCCGTGAATGGCCAGCGGCTC
>JAIFMT010000115.1 GCA_020048295.1 Rhodoferax sp. | reverse complement strand
GCCTGCCCGATGCGCCCCATGCCCAAGATACCCAGTGTGCTGCCATGCACCTCGGCCCCGGCAAACAGGTCGTAGCGCCAACAGTTCCACTGGCCAGCACGCAAAAAACGCTCAGATTCGGCCATGCGCCGCGCCGCGGCCAGCAGCAGGGCAAAGCCAAAGTCGGCGGTGGTTTCGGTCAACACATCCGGGGTGTTGGTGGCCAGCACGCCCGCGGCGGTCATGGCAGGCAGGTCAAAGTTGTTGAAACCCACCATCATGTTGGCGCAGATTTTCAGGTCAGGGCAAGCCGCCAGCAACGCCGCGTCGATGCGCTCGCTGGCGGTGGTTAAAACCCCGTGCTGGCCCTGCAGGCGACTGACCAGCTCCGGCGCCGTCCAAATGGCATCTGGCTGGTTGGTGGTCAACTCAAAGTGCTGCGCCAGCTTGTCCAGCACCTCCGGAAAAACCGCCCGCGCCACCAATACAGCCGGTTTCATCAGCGGTTAACCCCCAAACATGCGCATTTCAACGATGTACCAGATGGCACCGCCAAAATAGCCAAGCAAGGCCAGGCCAGGCCAATGATGTTCTCCATATGCCCGTAGAAGTTGAACTTTTCCAGGCCCATGACCGCCACCACGGCGCTGACCAGCCCAATGAAAAACACTACTGACATCATGTCAATGCGTGACAACGTGCGACCAATGGTGAAATGCACTTTGTCCTCGTATTTCTTGGCACCGTGGATCAGGTCGCCCACCAGCCACAAAATGCCACGACCAAATTGAATGCCCATAAAAGGAAGCAGCTGCGTCAGGGTTTTGAATACCTGCACCAGCAAATTGGAAGCAACGCTAACATGGAAGTTACCTCGTACGGTTGCACAAATGTAAGCCATCAATTATCAAGCCCAAACCCTTCGGGCTCTTGCGATGCCTGAGTAGAAGTATGACCCAGGTCAATGCCCTCAAGAATTTGAAGCAACAAAAAAGCCACCCGAAGGTGGCTTTTTTGATGCAAATGCAAGCGATTACTTGGAAGCAGCAGCAGCTGGTGCAGAAGCGGCTTCAGAAGCGGCAGCAGCCGGTGCAGGAGCGGCTTCAGAAGCAGCAGGAGCCGGTTCCGGAGCCGGTGCCGGTGCAGCAGCAGGTGCCGGTGCGGGCGCGGGGGTTTCAGCGGGCTTGCTGCAAGCAGCCAGGGCAGCAGCAGCGATGACGGCGATCAGGACGAGAGATTTGTTCATTTGAGATTACCCAGAAAAGAAATTAAAGACAATTTTCGAAAATTGTTTTTGCAGTTGCCCACAAAGACCAAGCCAACACGCTGTTGCGATATGAACTTAGCCAATGATTATAAATTGAAACGCCCTGGTTTTCACTCTTGACGCGGTATGAGCGTTGTGCTCACGCATCAAAACCGTGCAACCAGCCCGCTTGCGCCCAGCCTTGCACCAGCGAAAAAGCCTGCGTGCCGAGTTTTTTGAGGTCTTTTGCCGCAAGAAGGCGCTGATTCGCCAGGCTGCGCATCAGCGTGGCATCCTTGCCGCTGGCGCTAAAGCTCTCGCCGTTGATGAAAATGTGCCTGTCATCAAACATCATCTTGCTGCGCCGGTCGAGTCGCACGCCACGCCCGGTGAGATCGCTGTCAGACTCGGGCACATCGTGCGTGTCAAACCAGACATTGGGTTTGGGTTCGGTCATGTATTCGCCCAGGCCACGCGCCAAAGCCTGCGGGTCGCGCAGCGCCTGCTGCACCGCTTTTTGGGCAAATTCAAGCATTTGGGGCGGAATTTCAGCCGGTTGATCCACCGCCGGCTGGTTCGGGTCTTTGTACAGCGCGCAGCCCACCTCGTCTTCGGCATCTTCAGCCACGCGTTGCAGCAGCTCGCGCGCCAGCTCGGCCTTGTTCGGAATGCGAAACCCTACCGAATAGGTCATGCACTCGCCCAGGGCAATGCCGTCGTGGGCATAACCGGGCGGCAGATACAGCAGGTCACCCGGCTCGACCTCAAACTCTTCTTCAGGGACAAAGTGGCTCAAAATCTTCAGCGGCACATCGGGCTGCAGGCTCAGGTCTTTTTGCCGGCCAATGCGCCAGCGCCGCCGGCCGTGCGCTTGCAGCAAAAACACGTCGTAGCTGTCAAAGTGCGGGCCCACACCACCGGTGTCGGTGGCGTAGCTGATCATCAAGTCATCCAGCCGTGCATCGGGCACAAAGCGGAACTGGTTCATCAGCTGATGCACCGATTCAACATGCAGATCAACGCCTTGCACCAGAATCGTCCAGCCCGGCTGCTTCAGCGGCGGCAGCGCCTTGCGCTCAAACGGCCCCTGCTTGAAACGCCAGCCAGGCACTTTGTCCGGCTCCTGAATCACCATGCGGGTTTGCGCGTCTTCGCTGGCTGCCAGCTCAAACAGCTCGGTGCGACTGAGCAGCGCTTTGAAACCCGGCACCGCCTGACGCACCAGCAACGGCTTTTTTTGCCAGTGGCGCTTCATGAAAGTTTGCGGGCTGATGCCACCGAGCAGGGGCAGCGCTTGGGTAATATCCATCCAATTCTCCGAAGTTTGTGAAAAGTGCCGGGGAAACTCAACAATGCGTAGCTGCTTTAAGCTGGACGCTCATGGACACCCTGGGCGAAGAATTGGATGTGCTCGACGAGCCGGTGGAGTTTTTGGTGGGTGGCGATGATTTGTTTCAGGTCATCGAAGACATGTTGCAAGGCCACAGCGCCGGCAGCACGCTGCATCTGCACATCGAGCCCGAACAAGGCTTTGGTGAATACAACGAACAACTGGTGTTTCTGGAACCGCGCGCGCTGTTTCCCGACTTGCTTGAAGAGGGCATGACGTTTGAGGGCAGCGCCTTGCCGGCGGGCTGCAGCCCCAGCGCACCCGCTGACGCGCTCTACACCGTGACCGACGTTTACCCCGAGCATGTGGTGCTGGACGGCAACCACCCGCTGGCCGGCATTGCGCTGCTGCTGACGCTGCATGTGCGCGGCGTGCGCGAAGCCACCGAGGAAGAAATTGGCAACGGCACAGCGGGTACCGGGTTTTTCAAAGTTGCCGCATCAAAGGGCCCGGCCGTGGCGCATCACACGCTGCATTGACGCCATCAAGCCTTGCCGGTTGAGCCGTAGCCGCCCTCGCCTCTTTCGCTGGCAGGGAACTCGGTCACCACATTGAACTGTGCCTGCAGCACCGGCACCAGCACCAGCTGGGCAATGCGCTCCATCGGCGCAATGGTGAACGGCGTGTCGCTGCGGTTCCAGGCGCTGACCATCAGCTGCCCCTGGTAATCGCTGTCGATCAGGCCGACCAGATTGCCCAGCACAATGCCATGCTTGTGGCCCAACCCCGAGCGCGGCAGGATCAACGCCGCGTAGCCGGGGTCTTTCAGGTACATGGCGATGCCGGTGGGCACCAGTTGCCAGGCGTTGGCCTGCAAGGTGAGGGGCGCGTCCAGACAAGCGCGCAAATCCAGCCCGGCGCTGCCCGGCGTGGCATAAGCCGGCAATTGGTCGGCCATGCGAGGGTCGATGATCTTGATGTCAATATGTAGCATTATTGGCCTCTAGCCCTTATTCTATCTGCGATGACAGCTATTAATTTTCTAGCTAATGCGAGCTTGCTGTCGCGCGGCAATTCCTGCACGCCATGGGCATCCACCAGCAGCAAGGCGTTGTCGTCCTGGCCAAAGGTGGCCGGGCCGATATTGCCCACCAGCAGCGGCACGCCCTTGCGCAAGCGCTTGGCCTGCGCGTTGGCCAGCAGGTCGTGGCTTTCGGCGGCAAAGCCCACGCAGTACAGCGCGCCACTGAGCGCCCGGGGCGACTGCGCCAGCGTGGCCAGAATGTCGGCGTTTTCAACAAACTGCAATACCGGCGTTTGACCAGTGCCGTCCTTTTTGATTTTTTGCTCAAGCGCCACGTCGGGCCGCCAATCGGCAACAGCCGCCGTCGCTACGAAGATACTAGCTGTGGGCGCATGCTGCATAACGGCTGCAAGCATATTTGATGCTGAACGCACGTCAACCCGCCGAACCCCACGCGGGGTTGGCAAGCTCACCGGCCCGGCCACCAGGGTGACCTCGGCACCGGCTTCGCGCGCTGCGCGGGCGATCGCAAAACCCATTTTTCCGCTGGACAAATTGGTGATGCCACGCACCGGGTCGATGGCTTCGTAAGTGGGCCCGGCCGTCACCAGCATGTGCTGGCCTTTGAGCAGCTTGGGCTGAAAAAATGCAATCAGGTCGTCTTGCAGCTCGGATGGCTCCAGCATGCGGCCGTCGCCGGTTTCACCACAGGCCTGCGCGCCTTGGCCCACACCCAGCACCACGGCACCATCGGCGGCCACTTGCGCCAAATTGCGCTGTGTGGCGGGATGCGCCCACATTTCGCGGTTCATGGCCGGTGCCAGCAGCAAGGGAACTTGCTCTGCAGGGCGCGCCAGACACAGCAAACTCAGCAAATCATCGGCCTGGCCATGCGCCAGCTTGGCCACAAAATCGGCGCTGCAAGGGGCAATCACCACGGCATCGGCTTCGCGGCTCAAGTTGATGTGCGCCATGTTGTTGGCCTCGCGTGCATCCCATTGCGAGGTGGCCACCGGGCGCTGGCTCAAGGCCTGCAGGGTGACCGGGGTGATGAATTGCTCGGCAGCGGCCGTCATCACCACCTGCACGCTGGCCCCGGCCTTGATCAACAGCCGGCACAGCTCGGCGGATTTGTAGCAGGCAATGCCGCCGGTAAGGCCCAAAACAATGTGTTTTCCAGCTAAATCTTTCATGCGCCGCAATGTAACAGAGCGCTTGGGCGGGCTCGGAGCGACCGCAAACGGTATGAACAAACGGCATGGCGACTGGCTCATGTGCACGCGGTTTTGGCGCGAAATCACGCGCGGGGCCGGCGTGTGGGTGTGCAAACGCTGTCACCGCGCGCCTTTCGCCCCAAAGCCCGGTCACATGACCCAATCACCCTGCCTTGAGGCTGTTTGAAATTGCAGCAGCGCAGATTTGGGATGCAGCGGCTGTGTTGGGGGTGCAGCGTTACCGGGCATTGGGGTTTTTGACTTGAGTGACTCCTGAAGACCCTTACCGGTAGTAGCCATTCACGATCTGCCTCCTCCAACGCGGGCATAGGATCGATATATCCCTACGGCACAGAGGCTACCGCTGTGGGACGACGGTGATGCGCAGATGGGTGGCGGCGCTCAAATCGAACCGGACTGGGATCAGGCGGTGCAAGCGGAACCCGACTTTGAGGCCGATCAGAGAATCAGCTGGTGAACGGTTGAGGCGGCGACTTTGACCCGCTGCGCGATGTCTCTGCGCCCGGCACACACCGCGCACTGCCAATCACTCTCCTGAACACCAAGCTTTGGTGGTGAACCTGGCTGATCCTGGAAGGTGGGGCTGCAAATCAAGTGGTTCTCGTGGATTGAAGGCGACTCCAAGGTACGATCCATGGCCACATGTGGTTGGAATTCCTATCCGTTGCCCACACTTGAAGCCTTTGCCACGCTACTGCCAGCGCAACTCGCACTTTTTGAACATTGAAATCAAAGCTACCCTCGGCACAGAGTTGCACACTGGCGAAGTGGTAGCGCGAAACGCCGCGAGGCTTTGGCATAGTGCGACAGTGCCGCCGCCGCTGACCTCGTTTGAATTGGCTTCTCTTGAAGGCGCGTTGCAGGCACACCCTAATATGCCATGTGGCTTGCTACTGGCAGACTTGTGGGCAGGCTGGCTGGAAGCCGCGCTGCGTCTGGGCTGCGTGGCCGTGGTCTGCAACCACGCCTTGAGGGACAGCACCAACGTGGCCCGAGCCAAAACCGCCGGGCTGCACG
>JAIFMT010000143.1 GCA_020048295.1 Rhodoferax sp. | reverse complement strand
GTGCGGTACATCTTGGCCGGGTTCATCTTCATGCTCCACGGCAGACCAGAGTTTTGCCAGCCATTCTGGATGCGCAGGCCAACCTGCGGGCCATCCTTGAGCTGTGCGCCCTGAAAGCCGTTGACCACATAGCGCGCATTGGGAAACCCATTGGCGCGCAAAAACGACGCGCTGGGCTCACCCCGCTCGCTGCCGGAGCGGCACATGGTGATGATTTCAGCATCGGCGCTCAGGCCACGTTTTTCCAGAGCGGCCTTGATTTGCGCCACAAAGTCAGGGTTTTGGTAGAGCTTATAGACCCCGCGCTTGTCGTCCCAACCGGTGCGATCGACCATCAGGTAGGGAATATTGATGTGCACGGCATCGGTAAAGCCGATGAACATCACCTCCACCGGGTCGCGCACATCGACAAACAACACTTTGCTATCGGCCTTTTGCACGGCGGCAAAGGCATCTTGCGCGCTGATGGGCATGTCAACCGCGTGGGCAGCCAGGGCAGACAGGGAAATGGCGATGGCAGTCAATAGACGTTTCATGTTCATCACCTTTCCCAGGCTTATTCAGCCTTGCGCAGCGTGATGGCACCGCGCAACTGGCCCAGCGCGTAGCCGGTGGCCTTGTCGTCGGGGTACAGGGCCTTGATCTTTTCCATGACTTCAGGCTCCATCGTGTCAGCCGTGCCGTGGCAGGCCAGGCAAGGCTTCTTGACCGGCAGCGCCTTCATGTAGCGAAATTCCTTGCGACCGTCGGTTTCCACGGTGGCAAATTTTTCCAGCTTGGCGGCATCTTCGCCGGCGGCAGCGCGGCGGTCAAAGTCTTCCAGAGCGGCCCGTTCCCAGACATCGGGGATGGCTTTGGGATTGCGGTTGAGCAAGCTGACGCGGCGAATGCCCCAGCCGGTTTTTTCTGAGGCGGCTTTGGCCATTTGCGGTGCCTTGTCGTGGCAAACACTGACGGCCGACATCACGCCACCTTTGGCAATTTCATCGTTCAGCACTTTGGCCAGATTCGCCGGCACATCGGTGGCCACTTTGCGTGCGCCCTCCAGCATGGCGGCCTCGTCGGCGTGTGCTGACAGGGCCAGCAGCACGGCTGCGCCCAGCGCCACGCGGGACAAACGCTTGAAAGCACTCGTTTTTGACTTCATCGGATATATCCTTCGCAAAATTTGATCAAGAGCACGATTAGGCCACTGAAACATGGCCAAGCTTGGTGACAAAAGTCACCGCAGCTGCATCAACGCGGGGCAACCTGGGCGTTGAGCGCTTGGGCCTTGCGCTGAAACCAGCCACCCATCAGAAATGCCCCAAACGGTATGAATGCCACCAGCATCAGCAAGGCGGTATCACGCGCATTAATGCGCCCGGCAGACTGATTCTTCAGCACCAGCGCGGTGTAAATCAAAAATGCCGCACCGTGAATTGGTCCCATCACCGACACTGCCATGGGCAAGCCCGCCAGTCGTTTGAGCGGTACGGCGATCAACACCAGCACCAGCAAGGTGGCGCCCTCGCCCAGCGACGCGCGACGCAGCGTGCGCCACGCTCTGACGGACATGGGGGTAGCGGCCAAGTTCAATGGCGCACTCATGCGCTACCAAAGTTTTCCGGCATCTGGATGGCCACAATTTCACCCTTGGCAGTAGCCACACCGGCGGCATACACGGTGGCCTCAACCACGACTTTGCGGCCCTTGATCTCCTTGACGCGGCCCCTGATTTCCAGCTCGGCGGTGATCGGCGTGGGTTTCAGGTAGTCCACGTGCAGCGAACCGGTGACAAAGCGCAAGGCTGGCAGCGTATCCATCTCGCGCCCGGCCTGGCGGTACATGGCTGCAGCGGCCGTGCCGGTGCCGTGGCAGTCGATCAGCGAGGCCAGCAGGCCACCGTAGGTGTAACCCGGCACGGCGGTATGGTAGGGCTCGGGAGTAAAGCGAGTCACGGTTTCATCGCCATCCCAATACGTTTTGATGCGGTGACCATGGGCGTTGTTGACACCACACCCGTAGCAGTGCGACAGGTTTTCTGGGTAGTACTCTTGAAAGGCCTTCATGCCGTCTCCTGTTGAAACCGGGAATTATGGCCTCGCCGCCACCCCGGGTTAACGTGAAACAACGCGGCTGTCATGCCGGGCTACGACCCGCCGTCCCGTGCATTTGCAGCCATGGATTGCGGATCGGGTCCGCAATGACAATCTGCTTTTATGCTTCGGGGCGGCTTGCAGGCCATGAAAGTCAGTGCCATCGACGTGGTGCGCCCCCGCTGTTGTTGTGCCCCGCCGGGTGGTGAGCCACCGGGCTGCAAGGTCATCCTGCCACGCCAAGGGCGGCCGCTACCGCAGAAGCCGGCGCCGGTGAAGGCTATGAGACGACCGACTGGCATGACTCGACCAAGTCGCGGTAAGCTTTGGCACAGCGCTGGGACCGCGCTGCTGTGGTTCCGGTTTTTTACTTCTACCTGACTCATTTTCATGACCCCTATTTCCGACTCTGCCCAGCCTGATCGGCGTTTTTTGCTTGCCGGACTGTCCGCGCTCTTGCTTGCCGCCGTTGCGGCCTGGCCAGCGGCAGCGACAGCGCAAGGGGCAATGACGGTCGCCGTTGGCCAGCCACTGCCTGCATTGACTTTGAAAGATCAGCACGACAAGCCATGGCTGATCACACCGGCCACCCGGCTGGTCATTTTCTCTGCCGGACGCAAGGCCTCCAACCTGATCCAGTCCGCGCTGCAATCATTGCCAAGCGACCAGCTGACCCGCAAAGGCGCGGTTTACCTCGCTGACATGAGCAAGATGCCCGGCTTCATCACCCGCACATTTGCCTTGCCTACACTGCGTGAGATGCCTTACCGGGTTGGCGTGTCGCTCGACGAAGCCACGCTGGCCACCTGGCCCCGCCAGACCGACGCCGTCACGCTGATCGAGCTGGATCAAAGCGTGGTCAGACGCATCAGCTACGCAGCCACCGAACCCGACCTGCGCGCCGCGCTGGAGCGCTAATATTCACAAACGCCATCGACACCGGTACAGCACCGCTGGACCCCAACGCGCCGTGCTGGTTGACGGCTTTGCTAGTCAGGTCAGGCGCAACACAAAACAGCGCCTGCCCTGGCAAGGCAGTCATACAATCTTTCATACGGTGGCAGGTATTCAATCAAGGCGACCAGCGCCCTCGCTTCAGCAGTGTCTTCAGTCGCTGAAGTGATTTATGCGAGCCAATTCCCATTTCGGGCTTTGGTGTTTTACCTAGGAGAAGCATTGTGAAAGATCTAGTTTGGGACAGTGTGCTTAGCATCGGCGTCGATGAGATCGATGAAGATCATCGTAAGTTGATCCACATCTTCAACATTCTCAACCACGCCGTCACGCAACGGGAGTCCAAAGAATATCTGGCTGCAACGCTAGAAGAACTGATCAACTGCACGGTCTGGCACTTCAGCCACGAAGAGCGGCTGATGCTGAAATACCGTTATCACGACTATGAAGCGCACAAAACCGAGCACCAGGAATTGATCCAAAGCGCCAAGGAACTGCAGCAGGAAATCCTGCAGTCAGACAAAGCCTTCGCCGACGAACACATCGAGTTTCTGGAACATTGGCTCACCGAGCACATTCTTACCTCCGATGGGCGATTGGGTGCTTTTCTTTCGCATGTGATGTAGGCCCAGCCACACCATGCCCCATTTTCCTGTTTGCCCGCAATGCACTCTTGACCACACCTACGAGGACGGTGACCACTACATTTGTCCTGATTGCGGCCATGAGTGGCCCAAACTGGCGGCAACTGACGAAGGCGAGTCCGCCGGGGGACCTGTCAAAGATGCCAACGGCAATGTGCTGGCAGAGGGCGACACGGTGATCCTGATCAAGGACCTGAAGGTCAAGGGCTCGTCGATCGTGCTGAAAAAAGGCACCAAAATCAAGGGCATCCGCCTGCCCGAGGGCGCTGGCGACCACGAGGTGGACTGCAAGACCGAACAAGGCGCGTTCATGCTCAAGGCTGAGTTCATGAAAAAGGCCTGAGTGGGATGGGCGATGCCTGGCGCAATTCCGCTAACAATCATTGACACCATGCGCACCCCTTGCCGCTTCTGGGCTGACCTGAGCACTCGCGAGTTTGCCGCGCTGCAAGCCAGCGGCGAGGCGGCGCGTACCACCGCCGTGTTGCCAGTGGCGGCGATCGAGCAGCATGGTCCGCATTTGCCGCTGAGCGTCGATACGGCGATCGTCAATGGCATCATCGCCGCGGCCTTGCCGCAGCTGCCAGACGAGCTGAACGTGCTGTTTTTGCCGACCCAGGCCGTGGGTCTGAGTCCCGAACACGCGCATTTTGCTGGCACGCTGACGCTAAAAGCTGACACCATCCTGCGGCTGTGGACCGACATTGCCGAGTCGGTGGCCGCCGCCGGCATCAAAAAGCTGCTGCTCTTCAATGCCCACGGTGGCAACGTCAGCGTGATGGACCTGCTGGCCCGCGACCTGCGCGCGCGCCTGGGACTGCTGGTCTATAGCGCGAGCTGGTTCAACCTGCCGCTGCTGGACGCGCACGGGCAGGACATCAACGCCCTGTTCAGCGCCGACGAACACCGTTTTGGCATCCACGCCGGCGACATCGAGACCTCGATGATGCTGGCGCTTGATGCCCGCCATGTGGACATGGCACAGGCGCAAAACTTTGCCTCCGCCTCGCAGCAACGCGCCCGCACGTTCGACATCCTGGGCAATGGCAAAAGCGCCAAGCTGGGCTGGCAAATGCAGGACTACAACCCGGCCGGTGCCGTGGGCAACGCCACCGCTGCCAGTGCCGACAAGGGCCACGCGCTGGTCGATGCGGCTGGTCGCGCACTGGCGCGCCTGCTCACCGAGATGCACCGTCTGCCCCAGCTGGCCTGACCCCACTTTATATAAAAAATTAGCCTTTAGCCCATATGGATAAAGCGCTGATAGCTATTATTTCAATACCATGACCGCACCGCAACAGCCCCCCGTTTTTCGCCGCGCCGCCGCACCGGCCCCCAAGGCCCCGATCCCCGCCGGCCAAAGCAACACTGCCGCCTATGGCGCCAACGGCACGCTGCGACTGAACAAGCGCATGGCCGAACTGGGCTTGGCCTCGCGCCGCGAAGCCGACGAGTGGATTGGCAAGGGCTGGGTCAAGGTCAACGGCCGGGTGGCCGAGATGGGCATGCAGGTCACGCCAGACGTGAAGATCGAGATCGACAAACAGGCGCAAGGCCAACAGGCCAAGCAGGCCGCCATCACCCTGGTGCAGCCGCAAAACCGCTGGGCCGAGGACAACGCGCGCTTTTTCTTTCACCCCAGCCAGCTCAAAAGCCTGGTGCCCGCCGGACGGCTGGACATTGATTCCACCGGTCTGCTGGTGCTGACGCAGGACGGCCGCATCGCCCGCCAACTCATCGGTGAAGACGCACTAATGGAAAAAGAATACCTGGTGCGGGTGATGTACACGGGTGTGATCAACGCAGCCGCTGCAACTTCAGCGGCCGCCACGCACGCATCGCCCTACGCCCGCCCAGGCGCCCCCACCCAGCTCAGCCGCATCGACGATGACGACCCGGTCAGCCTGGATGTGCAGTCGGTGTTCCCGCAAGACAAGCTGCAACTGCTGCGCCACGGCCTGAGCCTGGACGGCCAGGCGCTGCAGCCGGCCCGGGTGGAATGGCAAAACCCCGAGCAACTGCGCTTTGTGCTGACCGAAGGCAAAAAACGCCAGATTCGCCGCATGTGCGAACTGGTCGGCCTGAAAGTGGTTGGCCTCAAGCGTGTGCGCGTGGGCAAGGTGATGCTGGGCAACCTGCCGGTCGGCCAGTGGCGCTATCTGGCCCCGCACGAGCGCTTTTGATGCCGCAACAGCCGCCAGCATGAGGGCCGCTGGCAGCCCGGCAAACCGTATCAACGGTTTTTTTCAAAAGTTATCATTGGGCACTCACCACGATGAGCGCTGCGCGACGCAGCAACCACAAAATGACTTTTTCTCTCTTCTAGGAACCCGTATGAAATTTGTCTCGCGCACATTGACCGCCCTGGCGGCCGCTACTGCCCTGGCCTTCAGCTTTTCTGCCCTGGCCGCTGAAAAGGTCAACATTGGCATCGTGACCGGCCCGACCTTTGTCCACACCATCTCAGCCAACAAGTTCAAGGAAGAAGTTGACAAGGCCTTGCCCGGCAAATACGACATCGTGGTACATCATTCAGCCGCGCTGGGCAGCGAAACCCAGGTGCTGC
This sequence comes from Rhodoferax sp., assembly GCA_020048295.1. Next base: position 11,609 of record JAIFMT010000143.1, on the reverse strand, counting down.
AGCAATTGCAGCTGGGCACGGTGCAGATGAGCGTGACCACCACCGGCCCCATCGAAGCCTTTGTGCCCGAGGTCAAGGCGCTGGAAATGCCGTTTTTGTTCAGCTCGTATGAGGCCACCGACAAGGTGCTGGACGGCCCGATCGGGCAGGACCTGCTCAAGCGGTTCGAGAAGGCGGGCCTGATGGGCATGCACTTTCTGGACAACGGCTTTCGTAACGTCACCAACTCCAAACGCGCGGTACAAGGTCCGGACGACCTCAAGGGGATGAAGATTCGCACCATGGAGTCGCCCACCCACCTGGCCATCTGGCGCGCCATTGGGGCCAACCCCACGCCCATGGCCTGGCCGATCACCACGCAGCTGCAGCAAGGTGTGCTCGATGGTCAAGAGAACCCGGTCTCGGTCATTTCGGCCGCCAAGCTGAACGAAGCCGGGCAAAAATACCTGTCGCTCACCCGCCACGTCTATTCCGCGCTGGTGTTTGTCGGCAGCAAGGCCTTCATGGACAAGCTGCCTGCAGCTGACCGCAAGGTGTTCGTCGATGCCGCTACCAGCGCATCGATGGTGGGGCGCAAGTTTGTGCGCGACAACGAAGCCAGCCAACTGGCCGCGCTAAAAGCTGCCGGCATGCAAGTGGTGGAAAACCCCGACCTGGCCGCCTTTCGTACCAAGACCGAGCCGGTGTATGCCTCTTTGAGCGGCGACACCAAAAAGATCGTTGACGAGATTCGCAAGACGGTGAAGTAACGCGACAGGCGCGTTTGTGGTGCAAGGTCAGCTTGCGCCACTTTTTTGAGTCTGAAATTTCCATGAATCTTCACTCGCGCCTGTTGGCGCTGAGCAATTGGGTCAACCACTGGGTTGAGCGCCTGCTGCTGGTGGCTGGCGTGGCCATTTCGCTGATCCTGTTTGCCCAGGTGGTCGCGCGTTACGCCGGACACTCGCTAAGCTGGTCAGAAGAAATTGGCCGCTATTTGCTGGTCGCCACCACCTTCCTGGGCGCCACGGTGGCCTACAAGCGGGCGCACTTCATCGGGCTGGCCGGCTTTGGCGCGCGCTTTGGACTGCTGGTCGAGCAGATCATCTTGCGCGGCCTGCAGCTGATGACACTGGCCTGCTTTGGCCTGATCAGCTGGTATGGCGTGCTGTACACCCTGAAGTCATGGGACCAGACCTCGACCGCCGTGCAGATGCCGATGTCGCTGCCGATTTCGGTGTTGCCGCTGTCCGGGGTGATCTTTTTGCTGCACGTTCTGGTGGACCTGACCAAACGCAAGCAAGAGGCCGCCAGCCCCGACGGAGACACACCATGATCATCGTCCTGCTGTTTGGCCTGATGTTTGCGCTGATGGCGCTGGGTCTGCCGATTGCGCTGTCGATTGGCCTGCCCGCCATCGGGCTGATCGTGACACCGGGCGTGTTTCCCGACATCGTGACGCTCTCGGCGCTGGGGCAAACCATCGTCCAGCAACTGTTTTCGGGCGTGGATTCGTTCGATTTGCTGGCGGTGCCGCTGTTCATGATTGCCGGGGCCCTCATGGAAACCGGTGGCATTTCGCGCCGGCTGATTGACTTTTGCAACAGCCTGGTGGGCTGGGCACCGGGGGGGCTGGCGGCTGCGGCCATCGTCGCGTCGATGATCATTGCCGGCATCTCGGGCTCGGCGGCGGCCGACACCGCCGCCATTGGTGCCGTCGTCATTCCGGCAATGATTCGCCAGGGCTACCCGCCAGCCTTTGCCGCAGCGGTGGTGGCCGCTGGCGGATCCATTGGCATCATCATCCCGCCATCTATCCCGATGGTGATTTTTGGCTTCATGACCAACATCTCCACCTCACAACTGTTTGCCGGAGGCATGCTGGTCGGCGTGCTGATGGGGCTGTCATTCATCACGGTCGCCGTGTGGATTTCGTGGCGCAACGGCTACGGTGAGCGCACACCATTCAACTGGAAGGATGTGGCGGGCACCGGCCGGGCCGCGTTTTGGTCGATGGGCGCACCAGTGGTGGTGCTCGGTGGCATCTTGAGCGGCACCGTCACGGTGACCGAGGCGGCCGCGCTGGCGGTGTTTTACGCGCTGCTGGTGGGCACGGTGGTGAACCGCGAGCTGGCCTGGAAAGACCTGCCGGGACTGATCATCAAGTCGCAGGTGGCCGCCGGCGGCATTTTGTTCATCATCGCCATGGCCAAGGTGTTTGGCTGGCTGCTGGCCATGCAGCAGGGCGCGCAATTGCTCGACACCTTTGTCAACTCGCTCTCGTTGCCACCGCTGGGCTTGCTGTTGCTGGTGATGGGTTTGCTGCTGGTGGTGGGCTGCGTGATGGAAACCACCGCCGCGCTGCTGCTGATGGTGCCGGTGCTGGCGCTGCTGACCCCGCAGATGAATGTCGATCCGGTGCAGTTTGGCGTGCTGGTGGTGGTGAACCTGGCGATTGGCATGCTCACACCGCCGGTGGGCATTTGCCTTTTTGTCAGTTGCAGCATTGCTGGCGTCTCGCTGGGCAAAATCTCGCGCGTGGTGATGCCACTGGTGGTGGTGGCGATCATCGATATGCTCATTGCCGCGCTGTGGCCACCGCTGACGCTGTACCTGCCCACGCTGTTTTACCGCTAACCTCATGGACGCCACCCCCGCTTTCACCACACTCACAGCGCTGTACCGCAGCATGGTGCGCATTCGCGCCTTTGAAAACGCCGCCGAAATTGCCAGCCAGGGCGGCGTGAGTGCCTACGGCCAAAGCGCTGCCGGCACCGCCAGCGTGCGCGGGCCGCTGCACTTGTCCACGGGCCAGGAGGCGGTGCCAACGGGCGTGTGCGCACACCTCAGCCACCGCGACCTGATCACCTCCACCCACCGCGGCCACGGCCATACCCTGGCCAAGGGTGCCGACATGAGCCGCATGATGGCCGAGCTGTTTGGCAAAGCCACCGGGTTCAACGGCGGCAAGGGCGGCTCGATGCACATTGCCGACTTTTCGGTGGGCATGCTCGGCGCCAACGGCGTGGTGGCCGCCGGGTTGCCCATCGCAGTGGGAGCCGCACAGGCGCAAAAACTGCAGCACGCTGCGCAAGCTGCACAAGGGCTAGAGCCAGTAAATGCCATTACCGTCTGCTTTTTTGGCGATGGTGCCATCAACCGCGGGCCGTTTCTGGAAGCGCTGAACTGGGCCAAGGTGTACACCCTGCCAGTGCTGTTTGTCTGCGAAGACAACCGCTGGAGCGCCACCACCGAAAGTGGCCCGATGACTGCCGGCCCGGGTGCCTCGGCGCGCGCCCTGAGCCTGGACATTGCCTCCACACAAGTGGATGGCAACGACGTGGTCGAGGTATTTGAGGCCGCCCAGGCGCTGCTGCAACAGGTACGCGCCGGCCTTGGGCCCCGCTTGCTGCATGCACTCACCTACCGCGTCAAAGGACATGTGTCGGTGGACCCGGCCGCCTACCGCGACCCGCAGCAGCTGGCCGCCGCCTTGCAAACCGACCCGATCGCCCGGCTTCGTGAACGTTTTATGGCTCTAGCCCATACAGATAAAGCGCTGACAGCTATTGAAAATGAAGCTCATGCGGAGGTCCAGGCAGCGCTGGCAGCGGCGAATGCAGCCCCCTGGCCAGAGCCAGCAGCGGCTTACACCGACGTTCAAACCAGCGGAGAAGGCACATGGTTCTGAGTTATGCGCAAGCGGCGGTGCGCGCCTTGCAGCTTGAAATGATGGCCGACCCGCGCGTGCTGGTGCTTGGCGAAGACGTCGGGCGCGGCGGCATTTTTGGTCAGTACGCCGGTTTGCAGCAAGCATTTGGGCCTGATCGCGTCATCGACACGCCGATCAGCGAAGCCGCCATCATGGGCGCGGGTGTCGGCATGGCGCTGGCTGGCATGCGCCCGGTGGTGGAGATGCGGGTGGCCGACTTTGCCCTGTGCGGTATGGACGAGATCGTCAACCAGGCGGCGAAAAACCGCTACATGTTTGGTGGCCAGGGCCGCGTGCCGCTGGTGGCGCGGCTGCCTGGGGGCATCTGGGATGCCTCGGCGGCGCAGCATTCGCAGAGCTTTGAGGCCTGGTTTGCCGCGCTGCCGGGTGTGGTGGTGGTGTGCCCCGCGACGCCACAAGACAATTATTCGCTGTTGCGCGCGGCGCTCGCCTGTGGCGACCCGGTGATCTTTATTGAGCACAAGACGCTGTGGGGCACTACCGGCGAGGTGGATGAAGCCTTGCAGGTGCCGCTGGGCCAGGCCGCCGTTCGTTTGCGTGGCAATGCGCTGACCTTGGTGAGCTGGAGCCGCCAGGCGCTGCTGTGCGAACAGGCCTGCGCCACGTTGGCCGCTGAGGGCATCGACGTGGAGCTGATTGACCTGCGCTCGATCTGGCCGTGGGACCGCGACACCGTGCTGAATTCGGCTGCCAGAACGGGCCGCCTGCTGGTGGTGCACGAGGCGATCCAGGTGGCCGGCTTTGGCGCAGAGATTGCCGCTACGGTGGCCGAAATGACGGGTGCGCGAGTCAAGCGCCTGGGTGCCCCGCGCATTCCGGTGGGCTACTCGTCGGTTCTGGAAGCACAATCACGCATTAGTGTGCAAGCCGTCGCAGCGTGCGTACGCGCCATGCTGAGCTAATTTTTCATCATGCACCTGCCTCACGAACCCACCCATTTGCCGCTTGAAGTGCACGACCCGGCCGAGCCGCCCGAGGTGGCGCGCATTCCGCTCCACATTGAGGACTGGCTGACCGTCATCATCATGGCCCTGCTGGCGCTGATCACCTTTGCCAATGTGCTGGTGCGCTACTTTTCTGACCAGTCGTTTGCCTGGACCGAGGAGTTTTCGGTTTTTTTGATGATCGCCCTGGCGCTGGTGGCCGGTTCGGCGTCGGTGGCGCGCAACCGGCAAATTCGCATCGAGTTTTTTGCCGACAGTGGCTCCCCCAAGCGGCAGCGGGCGCTGGCGCGCTTTGGCGCGATCATGGTGTTCGTGCTGTTTGCGCTGATTGCCGTTTTAAGCAGCCGCATGGTGTATGACGACATCCGCTATGGCGAAACCTCGCCAGGTATTGGCGTGCCGCAGTGGTGGTACACCATCTGGCTGCCCATCATGTCAGTGGCGATTGCCGGGCGCGCGCTGGGCTTGTTCATCCGTCGCGGGCGGCGGTCATGATTCCAACGCTGCTGTTTGTGGCTTTTCTGGCCATGATGCTGCTGGGTGTGCCGATTGGTGCGGCCCTGGGGTTGGCGGGTGCCGGCTGCATTGCGCTGGCCAATGCTGATGCGCCGTGGTTTGGCCTGCTGGCAGTGCCGCAAAACTTCTACGCCGGGCTGGGCAAGTACCCGCTGCTGGCGATTCCGATGTTTGTGCTGGTGGGTTCGATTTTTGACCGCTCGGGCGTGGCGCTGCGGCTGGTGAACTTTGCCATTGCCATGGTTGGCCGTGGCCCGGGCATGCTGCCGATGGTGGCAATTCTGGTGGCGATGTTTCTGGGGGGCATTTCGGGCTCGGGCCCGGCCAATGCGGCGGCTGTCGGCGCGGTGATGATCGCGGCCATGTCACGCGCAGGCTACCCGGCGTCATTTTCGGCCAGCGTGGTGGGGGCGGCGGCGGCCACCGACATTCTGATTCCACCGTCGGTGGCGTTCATCGTCTATTCAGTGCTGGTACCCGGTGCCTCAGTGCCGGCGCTGTTTGCTGCGGGCATGATTCCGGGCGTGTTGGCCGGACTGGCGCTGATCGTGCCGACCGTGCTGATGGCGCGCCAGCACAAGATGGGCGCGCTCGAGTCGAGCCTGCCACGCCCGGCGTTCTGGCAAAGCCTGAAAGAAGCCTCCTGGGGCTTGGCCGCGCCGATCCTGATTTTGGGCGGCATGCGCGCCGGGTGGTTCACGCCCACCGAAGCGGCCGTGGTGGCGGTGTTTTACGGCCTGTTTGTCGGCATGGCCATTCACCGCACCATCAAGGTACGCGACCTGTTTGTGATCTTGCAGGAGTCGGGTGAACTGTCGGCGATTATTTTGCTGGTGGTGTCGCTGGCCGGTATTTTTGCCTATTCGCTCTCGACGCTCGGGGTGATTGATCCGGTGACCAACGCCATCGTCAACAGCGGGCTGGGCGAATACGGCGTGCTGGCGCTGCTGATTTTGATGCTGATCACGGTGGGCATGTTTCTCGACGGGGTGTCGATTTTTCTGATTTTTGTGCCGCTGCTTTGGCCGATCGTGCAGTTCTACCACTGGGACCCGGTGTGGTTTGGCGTGATCTTGACGCTGAAGGTGGCGCTGGGCCAGTTCACGCCACCCCTGGCGGTGAACCTGATGGTGTCGTGCCGCATTGCCGGCGTGCGCATGGAAGAGACCGTGCGCTGGGTGGGTTGGCTGCTGCTGTCGATGTTTTTGGTGATGGTGGCGGTGATCGTCTGGCCCGAGCTGGCCTTGTGGTTACCACGCTATTTAGGGTATTGAGGTGTATTTTTTCAACAAAAGGAGACTTGAAATGGTGAAATTTCGTAGAACGCTGATGGCCTTGCTGGCTGCTGCTGCGGCGCTGGGGGCGGTTTCGACGGCAGCAGTGGCGGAGTCGGTTTACAAGGCCGAATACCGCATGTCGCTGGTGCTGGGCCCACCCACACCGTGGGGACAGGCCGGCAAGATGTGGGCTGACCTGGTAAAAGAGCGCACGCAAGGCCGCATCAACATCAAGCTGTACCCTGGCGTGTCGCTGATTCAGGGCGACCAGACGCGTGAGTTTTCAGCGCTGCGCCAGGGCGTGATCGACATGGCGGTCGGCTCCACCATCAACTGGTCGCCGCAGGTCAAGCAGCTCAATCTGTTTTCGCTGCCGTTCCTGATGCCTGACTATGCCGCCATTGACGCGCTGACGCAGGGCGAGGTGGGCCAAAAGATTTTTGCCACGCTCGACAAGTCCGGCGTGGTGCCACTGGCCTGGGGTGAAAACGGCTACCGCGAGCTGACCAACTCCAAACGCGCCATCAAGTCGCCGGCCGACCTCAAGGGCATGAAAATCCGCATCGTGGGGTCGCCGATTTTCTCTGACATGTTCAGCGCCCTGGGGGCCAACCCGACGCAAATGAGCTGGGCTGACGCACAACCCGCCTTGTCCAGCGGCGCTGTCGATGGTCAGGAAAACCCGTTGTTCTTGTTCACTGTGCTGAAAATGCATAACGTCGGCCAGAAGTTTGTCACCACCTGGGGCTACATGGCTGACCCACTGATTTTTGTGGTGAACAAGGAAATCTGGGCATCCTGGACTCCGGCCGACCAGGCAGTGGTGCGCCAGGCCGCCGTGGATGCCGGCAAGCAGGAAATTATGCTGGCCCGCAAGGGCCTGGTGGAACCCGGTCAGCCGCTGCTGAAAGACATCGCCGCGATGGGGGTGACGGTAACGCAGCTCAGCCCGGCCGAGCGTGAATCCTTCGTCAAGGCCACCCGCCCGGTGTATGACAAATGGAAAACCACTGTCGGCGCAGACCTGGTGAAAGCCGCCGAAGCGGCCATTGCGGCGCGCAAGAAGTAAGCTCGATGGGTGCACCCGGCTGCGCAGGTTAGTTACCAGCCACTAACCCGGAGCCGGCGCGATGGCGCTGGCACCGCCACAATGACGCACATGAACCCGTCCCACCCCCCCAAAAAGCCCGTCCGTCACCTTCGCGCCTCTGATTTGCGGGCCACCGCCCTGCTGGCCACGCAGGCCACCCAGGCGCTGACGACGATCACCGAGGGCGTGCACCAGTCAGTCTGGCGCACGCTGGGCGCACCCAGCGGTGACACCCCGGCACAAACGCGGGGCTTGACCGGCCTGATTTACCAGAGCATTCAGGGGGTGACAGGGCTGATCGGACGGGGCATCGACAGTGCGTTAAAGCGGCTGGAACCTGTGCTGCAATCGCTGGAAGGCCAGACTGACGAATCGCCCGAGCGCGCTGCGGTGGTGGCTGCGCTCAATGGCGTGATGGGCGACCGGCTGCAAGCCAGCGCGAATCCGCTGGCGCTACCGATGACGCTACGTTATCAAGAGCACTCATCGCAAGTAAAACAAGGGCCAGAGGTCATTTTTTCATATAGTTGTCAGCCACCACAGACCAGCCCCAAGCTGCTGCTGGTGATTCATGGCCTGTGCATGAATGACCTGCAGTGGACCGCGCAGCACAACGGCCAGCGCGTCAACCACGCCGCCACGCTGGCTCAGGCGCTGGGCTACACTCCCATTTACCTGCGCTACAACAGCGGTCTGCATGTGTCGCAAAACGGCCATGCGCTGGCCACCCAGCTTGAAGACCTGCTGCGTCACTGGCCGCAGCCCCTGGCCGAATTGAGCGTGCTGGTGCACAGCATGGGCGGACTGGTCATCCGCAGTGCCCTGCATTACGCTACGCAAGCTGGTCTGACTTGGCCCAAGTACCTGAAAAACATTGTCTTTCTGGGCACACCGCATCACGGTGCGCCGCTGGAGCGCGCTGGCAACTGGATTGACGTGGTGCTGGGCAGCACCCCCTACAGCCGCCCGTTTGCCGCATTGGGCCAACTGCGCAGCGCCGGGGTCACCGACCTACGCTACGGCCATGTGCTGGACCTTGACTGGCAAGGCCACGACCGCTTTCACCGCAAGCCCGACAGCCGCCAACCGCTGGCGCTGCCCGAGGGCGTGGCCTGCTTTGCCGTGGCCGCCACCACGGCCGCCAAGCGCAGCAGGTTGGCCGACCGGCTGGTAGGCGACGGTCTGGTGCCGCTGCATAGCGCGCTGGGCATGCACGACGACCCGGCCCGCCAGCTGCTGTTTGCACCCGAGAACCAGTGCATCGTGTACCGCACCAACCACATGCAATTGCTAAGCCACCCCCTGGTCACGCAGCAACTGCTGGCCTGGCTCGGCCCTTGCACCTCAAGCGACACGCCATAGGGCGTACCTTGAGTACCGGGTCAATTGACTGCCCCACCGATGCAAGACGCGCAAGACCATCAAATCAAACCGGAACATTTTTCTTGGTCGCTGCCGTTCTTTACGCCAGGCAGCAGCTTGGGGTTGGCTGGAACGGGGCGATTCATCCAGCCAGGATTGACCTGAACGACGCTTGAGATATCGGGAATTGACAACAAGCACCTCACCTACCGCTTCTGAACGCGCGGCGGTACAGCACCCGCAGCAACAGCATGGCCAGTAGCCCAATCAGCGCCAGGCTGCCCAGGCCGCCCAGAAACGCCACACCCCAGCCACGAAACTTGGACAGCAGCCACAGCAGCACGATGCAGGCCAGCGCAAACCCTGCCAGGTCACCCAGCGTGCGCACGCTGGCCAGTTCGCTCAATGGGAAAACCCGGTGAATTCCCAAAACACTTGCCAGCACGCAAACCAGCGGTACCAACAGCAGCAGCGCGTTAGCATCCAATAGCCCCTTATTGAAAGCCACATGCGCCACCCCCGCCGCCAGCAATGCCGCCACCAACATCAGCGCGGCCCCGCCAATCACCACGCTGGCAATCAGGCGGCCATCGCGATCGCTGTGCCCACCTTTGGCAATGCGCGCCAGCAGCGTGCCACCCAACCCCCAGAAAATCGCAGCCAGCAACACTGCCAGCGCGTGCGCATCGGCCCATTGGTACAGAAGGGTCAGGAGTTCGCGAAGTGTCATCAGTGGCTTCTCAGGGCGGCATGGCGTTGATGAGAGGCAGTTTAGCCCAGGGGCCTGCGTCGCGAGTTGACGCCGCAGCGCCGCTGGCTTGGCAACAACCCGGATGACACGGTGCGCCTTGGCGTTCTCGGTGAATAATGGATGGCTACTGCGGACTCCGCCCGTCATTCAACAAAGCCTACTTCCATGAAAAATTTCACCGACATCGGCATCCAGATCGGACCGGTGTATCTGCCCAAAACTGGCATCGACCTGCAAAAGTGGGCGGTCATTGCCTGCGATCAGTACACCTCGGAGCCGCACTACTGGCAACAGGTACAGCAGTTTGTCGGTGACGCGCCTTCGACCCTGAACCTGATTTTCCCTGAGGTGTACCTGGACAAGCCCGGTGCGCCAGAGCGCATTGCAGCCATTGGCCGCACCATGCGTGACTACTTGCAGGCAGAGGTGCTGGTGCCACATGAGGGCCTGGTTTATGTCGAGCGCAGCGTGGCGGGCAAAACCCGTCATGGCATCTTGCTGTGCCTTGACCTGGAGTGCTATGACTTCCGGGTGGGCTCGTCGAGCCTGATCCGCGCCACCGAGGGCACCATTGTTGACCGCCTGCCCCCGCGCATCAAAATCCGTGAAGCCGCAGCGCTGGAGTTGCCGCACATTTTGGTGCTGATTGATGACCCCCAGCACCAGGTGATTGCACCGCTGACCGCTGCCAAAGCCAGCCTTGAGTCACTTTATGACGTTGAATTGATGCAAGGCAGCGGCCACCTGAGCGCTTTTGCAGTCAACGCACCGATGCAAGATCAAGTGGTACAAGCCCTGCGTGCGCTGGCTGACCCCAAGACCTTTGCCGCCAAATACGGCGTGGATCAGGCGCAGCCGGTGCTGCTATTTGCCATGGGCGACGGCAACCACTCGCTGGCCACAGCCAAAGCCATCTGGGAGGCGAAAAAGCAGTTGGTCGGCATGGACCATCCGAGCCGGTATGCGCTGGTGGAAATTGAAAACGTGCATGACCAGGGACTGGCGTTTGAGGCAATTCACCGCGTGTTGTTTGGACTGAAGCAAGACCTGCTGGCCGAGCTCAAGAGCGCCTGGGGTGGGCAGCTCAACTACACCCGCGTGGACACAGCGCAGGCCATGCGCCAGCGCGTTGACAGCGCACAAGGCAACCGGCAAGTGGTTGGACTGGTCGGCGCCGGGCAATCTTTTGGCGTGATTGAAATCGACCAGCCGTCGTCCAACTTGCCAGTGGGCACAGTGCAAAACTTTCTGGACCCTTTTTTACAGGGCGGTGGTGCGCAGGCCATTGACTATGTGCATGGTGCAGACGTGCTGGAACGGCTGGCGATGCAGCCGGGCAACGCGGGGTTTTATTTTGCCGGGATGGACAAGTCTGAATTGTTCAAGACGGTCATTCTTGAGGGTGCCCTGCCGCGTAAAACCTTCTCTCTCGGTCATGCGCACGAAAAGCGGTTCTACATGGAAGCCAGGAAGATCACCTGACCAGCACTTGCCAGGCACGCTGATTGCTACGCAAATAATAGCTTCAAGCGAATGCATGGAAAGGGCTGCAAGCCTTTTTTCCTTAAAGTGAGTCGAATCTGGTTTTTCACTGATCTGGGTTTCGTCAACGCCCGAGGTGAATGCAATTTCAGGTCAACCAGTCAGCGATGCCGCCTACACCAAAATCCAGACCGGTAGCGCAGCACCTGCGCCGGGTTGAGAGATTGCGCCGTTCATTTCGCATCTGCGCTGGTATTGCCGCCGACGCTGATACCCATGAAGTGGGTGCTGCCGAATTTGCCCTGATGCGTCGCTTTGGCCGTCCTGCGGGCAGTGGCTCGAAAACCCAGATCACGCTGCGCATTGATACCGCCGTTATTGACAAATTCATGGCCACAGGCCCCGGCTGGCAGACCCGCATCAATGAAGTGCTGAGGGCTATTGCCAGAAGCTTGTGTTGCTGAACGTCATCGCG
>JAIFMT010000153.1 GCA_020048295.1 Rhodoferax sp. | reverse complement strand
CGTGCCGCAGATGCTATGACAGTCCCTGGCTGATACCAAAATCACTGCGCCACCCAGCCACCATCCATATTCCACGCCACCCCACGCACGTTTTTTCCCGCGGCTGAGCAAAAAAACACCGCCAATGCGCCCAACTCTTCAGGTGTGGTGAACTGCATCGACGGCTCTTTTTCGCCCAGCAACTGGCGTGTGGCATCTTCATTGGACACCCCCAGCGCAGCCGCCTTGGCATCCACCTGTTTTTGCACCAGCGGAGTCAACACCCAGCCGGGGCAAATGGCGTTACAGGTCACGCCGCTGCTGGCGTTTTCCAGCGCGGTCACCTTGGTTAGCCCCACCACCCCATGCTTGGCAGCCACATAGGCGGCTTTTTCAGCCGATGCCACCAAGCCGTGCACCGAGGCCACGTTAATAATTCGGCCCCAGCCTGCTGCTTGCATGGCCGGCAGCGCCAGCCGGGTGGCATGAAAGGCGCTGCTGAGGTTGATGGCGATGATGGCATCCCAGCGGTCAACCGGAAAATTTTCAATACGCGCCACATGCTGAATGCCAGCGTTGTTGACCAGAATATCCACCCGGCCAAACTGCGCTGCGGCAAATGCCATCATCTCGGCAATTTGATCGGGTTGGCTCATGTCGGCTCCGTGGTACGCCACCTGCACACCCAACGCCGCCAACTCGGCTTTCGGGCCATCCACATCGCCAAAACCATTGAGCACGATATTCGCGCCCTGTGCCGCCAGGGCTTTGGCAATGCCAAGGCCAATGCCGCTGGTGGAACCGGTGACGAGTGCTGTTTTGCCTTTGAGCATGAAAATTTCTCCGAATTTAATTGTTGAATAGGGTGCAATCGCACCCAAGTCGGGCGCACGTTTGAATTAGGATGACCCGTCATTATCAAGTCTTGCCCAACATGTCTGATCCCACGCTCCAGTTTGTCGATTGTCCTGATGCCAACGGGGGGCATCGCATGGCGTACTGGCAGTGGGGTCATCCGGCGGCCAGCCATGTGGTGGTGTGCGTGCACGGGTTGACGCGCCAGGGGCGCGACTTTGATGTGCTGGCACAGGCTTTGTGTGACAGGGCAGGTGAACAGATCCGCGTGGTGTGCCCGGATGTGGTGGGCCGGGGCAAAAGCGACTGGCTGAAAGACCCGCAGGGTTACCAGATCGCTCAGTACGCCGCCGACATGCTGGCGCTGCTGGCGCAGTTGCAGCCCGGCACACTGGACTGGGTAGGCACCAGCATGGGCGGACTGATTGGCATGGCACTGGCCGGACAACCCGGCTTGCCGCCTTTGGCGCAGATGCGTCGGCTGGTGCTCAACGACGTGGGGCCGGTGATCGAATGGCAGGCGCTGCAGCGCATAGGCCAGTATCTGGGGCGCACTGGTGCCTTTGCCGACGAGCAGCAGGCGGCAGATGCGTTGTGGGCGGTATCAAAAACCTTTGGCCCGCACACGCCAGCGCAATGGCTGGCATTCACCCGACCCATGCTCAAGCCGATGGACGACGGCTCGGGTCGGCTCACCTTGCATTACGACCCCGGTCTGGCACTGCCCTATGCGGCCTTCACCCAGGAGGCGGCAACCCAGGGCGAGGCACTGCTGTGGGCCGCCTATGACCAAATTACTGCGACCACGCTTATTTTGCGCGGTGCCGAGTCCGATCTGCTCTCCAGCGCCACCGCCACTGCCATGACCCAGCGCGGCCCCAAAGCTCGTGTGATCGAATTCCCCGGCGTTGGCCACGCCCCCACCCTGATGGCACCCGACCAAGTACAGGCGGTGCTGGCATTTCTGCTGGACTGATCTGCAACGGGTTTTTTGATGAAAAGTCTCCAGACAGCCAGCCCGTCCGCCTCTCAAGTCGCACGCAACCCTTTGCCGGTGGTGGCCGCCACCGGCACCACTCAGCCGGAACAGGCCAACGCTTTGACGCGTGCGCGCGCTTTTGCCGAACCGCTGCTGGCGGGTGAACTGCTCGACACCGGTGAGGCCATCATGAGCCACGCCGACGGCATGGCGCAAACCTTGCACCACATTGGTGGTTCGCAAGAGATGCAGGCAGCCAGCTACCTGGTGTACGCTTGTGACCACCTGAACAAGCCACAAGAGGTGATTGCCAAGGCGTTTGGCGACAACTTTGCTACGCTGGCCGTCGAGACCGCCAAGCTGGTACGGGTACAGCGCCACGCCCGGCTGGCACGCCAAAACGCTGACAACGACGGCGGCGCCATGGCCATCACCCCCGAGGCCGCGGCGTTGCAAACCGAGAACGTGCGCAAGATGCTGCTGGCATTTTCACGCGATTTGCGGGTGGTGATGCTGCGCCTGGCCTCGCGCCTGCAAACCTTGCGCTTTTACGCCTCAGCCAAGCTGCCGATCCCCAAGCCCCTGGCGGCCGAGGCATTGCAGGTGTTTGCGCCATTGACCAACCGGCTGGGCATCTGGGAAATCAAGTGGGAGATGGAAGACCTGGCGTTTCGCTTTCTGGAGCCCGATACCTACAAGCAGGTGGCGCGTTGGCTGGATGAAAAGCGGGTGCAGCGCGAAGCCAATGTGGTGCGTTTGCGCGAGCAACTGGAGCAGGATTTGACCAGCCAGGGCATCAGCGCCACCGTGTCGGGCCGACCCAAACACATCTACAGCATTGTTAAAAAAATGCGTGGCAAGTCGCTCAACTTTGACCAGGTGTATGACGTGCGCGCGCTGCGCGTGCTGGTGGCCAGCGTGCCAGAGTGCTATGGTGCCTTGAGCTGGATTCACAGCCACTTTGACGCGATTACCGAAGAGTTTGACGACTACATTGCCAAGCCCAAGCCCAACGGTTACCAGTCGCTGCACACCGTGGTGCGTGATGTGGCAGGGCATCCCACCGAGATCCAGATCCGTACCCAGGCCCTGCACGACCATGCTGAAAACGGCGTCGCAGCACACTGGGCCTACAAAGAGGCCGGCACCAAAGGTTACGCCGGGGTGAGCGCCAGCGGTGCCTACGACGCCAAAATTGCCGTGCTGCGTCAGCTGCTGGCCTGGGAGCGCGACCTGTCCAGCGCGCCGCAGCAGGCACAAGCCGTGCTGGAAGACCGCATTTATGTATTGACCCCCGACGCAGCCATTGTGGAGCTGCCCCGTGGTGCCACGCCGGTGGACTTTGCCTACACCGTGCACACCAGCCTGGGGCACCGCTGCCGCGGCGCGCGGGTGGATGGGGCCATGGTGCCGCTGCACACACCGCTGAAAAACGGCCAGTCGGTCGAAGTCACTGTCGCCAAAGAAGGCGGCCCGTCGCGCGATTGGCTCAACCCCGAGCTGGGCTACCTGGTCAGCCACCGTGCCAGAACCAAGGTGCGTGCCTGGTTCAACGCGCTCGCCATGTCAGAGACTGTAGCCAAAGGCCGTGAAGCCGTTGAAAAGCTGCTGCAGCGCGAGGGTAAAACTGCGCTCAAGCTTGATGACCTGGCGGTGCAGCTGGGCTTTGCCAACGCTGAAGCGCTGTTTGAAGACGTTGGCAAAGAAGAGTTTTCGCTGCGCCAGATCGAGTTGCTGCTGCGCCCACCCGAGCATCCGCAGTTTGATGCCGACGCGCCGCTGCTGCGCAAACCCCGCTCTGAAGCCCCGTCGGGCAAGAGCGGTTTGCTGGTGGTGGGCGTGGATTCGCTGATGACGCAAATGGCCAAGTGTTGCAAACCGGCGCCGCCGGATGCGATTTGCGGCTTTGTCACGCGCGGCAAAGGCATCAGCGTGCACCGCAAGGACTGCACCAACCTGCGCGAGATGGTCGCCAAAAACGGTGAACGACTGATTGAGGTCGATTGGGGCGTGGCGCACACCAGCGGTGGCTCGGTGTACCCGGTGGATGTGGCGGTGCAGGCGCAAGACCGGCAAGGCCTGCTGCGTGACATTTCTGAAGTCTTCACCAAAGAAAAAATGAACGTCACCGGCGTGCAAACCCAGTCGATCAAGGGCGTGGCGTGGATGACGTTCACCGTCGAGGTGGCCGACTCTGGCCGGCTGCACAAGGTGCTGGGCCTGGTGGCCGATCTGCCAGGTGTGCGCTGGGCGCGCCGAAAATAAACGAAAAATGGCCTGAAGCCCCGGTGGATACTGTGTCTATAGCTATATTGCCTATACCCATCAGCATGATAGCGGGGTTGCCGCTGCGTGAAATGTAGGGTTGGCAGCAAACCAGCCTGTACAGTGAATAATCGAATTTTTTGTAGGCGGGGCCGTACGACGGATGCTTTGCCCAGTACGCAATGGCATATTGCACGTACACGTCAACATCTTCCTTGGGTGAGTACGGGTTGAACTCGCCTACCGAACTGTCCTGATAGATGCTGACAAAGGCACAGCCCGCCAATGCGACGGCCACCTCCGTCACAATGCCGACCCAATCCAGCGCTACTGCTCCCTTGGAGAACAAGGCCGACCAGTCAATTTGCACAAATTTCAAGTAGGCAATGGGTGCGGATTCCACCATTTTCTGCTCGAAAAGCAAAACGGTCGCCTTGGCAATTTCAGGGGAGTAATGTCGCCACACGAAGGAAAACATGTTGGCGCTGTACGGATTCGAGAATGCAATATTCCCGCAAACGAATTTCTTTCCCACATATTTGCCGTGAACCTGAGCCACCCCAAAAAACTCACACCTCGAGTGCTGCGACGGATCGTAGACACTCACGCCGGATTCCAACTGAATAGACATCACCGTTCTCCTGCTATGAAACAATGCCAAATGATTGTCTCGGGAAAACTTTACTCTGACTCCTGCTGGCGGTCAATCGACACAGAGGCACTGAACGAATGCAAAAATTGACTGTAACACTTATGGATATTGCGCTAATAGCTATATATTTTATAACATCCAGCAACGTCAACTGCGTCGACAAGATAAGTTGGAGATCGCCATGACCCACACTTTTCTTTGGCACGACTACGAAACCTTCGGTGCCAACACCCGGCGCGATCGCCCGGCGCAGTTTGCCGCCATCCGCACCGATGCCGATCTGAACCAGATTGGTACGCCGTTGATGCTGTATTGCCAGCCCGCCCCCGACTTTTTGCCCAGCCCCGAGGCCTGTTTGATCACCGGCATCACGCCACAAGAGTGCCTGCAAAAAGGCGTGCCCGAATACCAGTTTGCAGCGCAAATAGAGCGCGAGCTGGCGCTGCCCGGCACGGTGGGCGTGGGCTACAACACGATTCGCTTTGATGACGAAATCACCCGTTTCATGTTCTGGCGCAACCTGATCGACCCCTACGCGCGCGAATGGCAAAACGACTGCGGCCGCTGGGATTTGCTTGATGTGGTGCGCACCGCCTACGCCTTGCGCCCCGACGGCATCCAGTGGCCGGTCAACGCCGAGGGCAAACCCAGCTTCAAGCTGACCGACCTGAGCGCTGCCAATGGGCTGTTGCATGAGGCCGCGCACGATGCCTTGAGCGACGTGCATGCCACCATCGCGCTGGCTCGTCTGCTGAAAACCGCACAGCCCAAGCTGTTTGACTTTTGCTTTGGCCTGCACAAAAAAGACCGCGTCATGGCCGAGCTGGGCATGCCGTTTACGCCACACAACGCACGCCCGTTTTGGCACATCTCGGGCATGTTTGCGCCCGAGCGCGGCTGCCTGGCGCTGATGTGGCCGCTGGCGATGCACCCGGGCAACAAAAACGAACTGCTGGCGTGGGACCTGGCGCACGATCCACGCGATCTGGCCGACCTGAACGCCGAGCAAATCCGCTTGCGCCTGTTTACCAAAGCGGCCGATTTGCCCGACGGACTGCGCCGCCTGCCTATCAAATCAGTGCACCTGAACAAGTCGCCGATGGTGATGCGAAACCTGAAAGTGCTGAGCGAACCAATGGCGCAGCGCTGGGGA
>JAIFMT010000051.1 GCA_020048295.1 Rhodoferax sp. | reverse complement strand
AGGCCATACAGTTCGCTGGTGCTAGCCTGGTAAAAGCGGGTTTTCTGCGCCAGTCCCAGGATGCGAATGGCCTCTAGCAGGCGCAGTGTGCCCATGCCATCCACATCTGCCGTGTACTCGGGGCTTTCAAAGCTGACTGCCACATGGCTTTGTGCGCCCAGGTTGTAGATCTCGTCGGGTTGAGTCAGCTGGATGATGCGGGTCAGGTTGCTGGAGTCGCTCAGGTCACCGTAGTGCAGCTTAAAGCGCGCATTGTCAATGTGTGGGTCCTGGTAAAGATGGTCCACCCGCTGCGTATTGAACGAACTGGCGCGGCGCTTGATGCCGTGGACGATGTAGCCCTTTTCAAGCAGAAATTCAGCCAGATAAGAGCCATCCTGACCGGTGATGCCAGTGATAAGTGCAGTCTTTTGTAGTTGCGTCATGGGTTCAATTTAAAATTTATGCTATCAAAAATATATCTATGACCCAATATTACGTCCAGGCTAGAAGCTGATTTCTTATGCAAATGTCATTTTTTCAGCGTTGCCTCGATCGGTATCGACAGAAATGACTGCGTTGGGAGGTGTGCGCGATGCCAAAAAATCTCGATACGCCAGGGCCAGCCCGTCGGCCAGTTGCACCTGTGCTGTCCATCCCAGTTGATTCAGTCGGCAACTGTCCATCAGCTTGCGCGGGCTACCGTCAGGCTTGCTTGGGTCGAAAGTGATCTGACCCGTGTAGTCCACCGCGCGGGCAACCTCATGGGCCAGTTCGGCAATGGTGATGTCGTGCCCAAAGCCGACATTGATGTGACTTAGCATCGGCCCGGTGTACTGGGCATGCACGGCTTTGGGCAAGTTCATCACAAACACGCAGGCTGCGGCCATGTCATCGACATACAAGAATTCGCGTCTTGGGGTACCGCTGCCCCAAATAGCCACCGCGGGTGCCAAACTGATTTTGGCCTCATGAAAGCGACGAATCAATGCCGGGATGACGTGACTGTTTTGCGGGTGATAGTTGTCGCCCGGGCCATAAAGGTTGGTTGGCATGACACTGCGGTAATCCACGCCGTGGCTGACTCCGTATTGCCGGTTGTAGCTCTCGCAGAGTTTGATGCCGGCGATTTTGGCAATCGCATAAGGCTCATTGGTGGGCTCCAGCGTGCCGGTTAACAAGGCTTCTTCGCGCATTGGCTGGGCCACATTGCGAGGGTAGATGCAACTTGAGCCCAAAAACAGCAGTTGACGAACGCCATTTTTGAAAGCCGCATCAATCACATTGGCCTGCACCATCAGGTTGTCGTAGATAAAGTCGGCCGGGTAGGTATTGTTGGCGTGAATGCCACCCACCCGAGCGGCTGCCAGGTAAACCTGCGTCGGCCGCTCAGCAGCAAAAAATGCTTGCACAGCGGGCTGATTGCATAAGTCAAGCTCGGCGTGACTGCGGCAAACAATTTGGCTGGCAGCCACACCTTGCCTGAGCAGCGTGCGCACAATGGCACTGCCCACCATGCCACGGTGACCCGCGACATAAATCTTTGCTTGCATAAACCCTCGTCTGGATGTGGAACTGCAACGACTTGTCAGCCCTTCGGCCGGGCTGATTGAGCAGCAGCGCAAGGCGTCACAACGTTCATTATCCGATGCAATGCGTCAGTCTGATTCTGTCAGACGCTGATTATCGCCAGCGAACTGCGCCTGTTGCCGTGCGTCGGTCATGGAAGGTCGCTGCAAAGACGCGCACTCAGTCAGTCTAAAAATGAATCCCTCGCATCATCTGCTGCAACGCCACTGCCTCCGGCGACAGCTTCGCCTTTGGCCCGCCGTCCCCGGCCTTGGTCCCTTTGGCAGCCGATGAGTCAGGAAACATGCGAAACGTCGTATTCATCACAATCTGCGCCACGCGTGGCAGCGCGGCGTGCAGAATTTGCCCGGTGATGCCCAGCCGGGTGGCAATGCGCACCGGCTTGAAGATGCAAGCCTGCGCAATCATGTCGGCGGCTTCTTCGGGGGCCAGCGTTGGCACGTTGTTGTACAGGCCGGTGGGCGCAATCATCGGCGTGCGCACCAGCGGCATGTTGATGGTGGTAAAGCTGATGCCCTGGTCAGCAAATTCGCTCGACGCACAGCGCGTCCAGGCATCGAGCGCCGCCTTGCTGGCCACATAGGCGCTAAAGCGTGGCGCATTGGTCAGCACGCCAATGCTGCTGATATTGACCACATGGCCCTTGCGCTTGGCCACCATGCCGGGCAGAAAGCCAGTAGTCACGCGCAGACTGCCAAAGTAGTTGAGCTGCATGGTGCGCTCGTAATCGTGAAAACGGTCATAGCTCGACTCGATGGCGCGGCGAATCGAGCGACCGGCGTTGTTGACCAAAAAGTCCACCCCGCCATGCTGCGCAATCACCTGTTTCACGAACGCCTCACACGCCTGTTGCTCGGCAATATCGACGGCATAGGCGACAAAACTGTAGCCCCGGGCTGCGGCCTCGGCGCACGCCTCGTCGAGCTTGGCCCGATCACGCGCGCATATCAAAGTAACGGCTCCAGCTTCCGCAAACTTGTGTGCCGCAGCCAAGCCAATGCCCGATGATCCGCCGGTGACCAGCACCACTTTGCCGGCCACCGTGCCGCGCAGTGAGCGGTCGATGTGCAGATCGGGGTCCAGATGGCGTTCCCAGTAATCCCACAGCCTCCACGCGTAGTCTTTCAGATTCGGGCACGCCACACCTGTTCCCTTGAGAGCGGCCAGCGTGTCGCGACAGTCAAAGCGTGTCGGGTAGTTGACAAACGTCAGCATGTCCTCGGGCAGCCCCAGGTCAGCCATGATGGCGTTGCGCACCCGGCGCACCGGGGCCAGCGCCATCAGGCCCTTTTTGACGCTGCGCGGTATAAATCCCAACAGCGCCGCGTTGACAAACAGGTTCATCTTGGGCGCGTGCGCGGCGCGGCTGAAGATGTCGAGCACATCGCCCACCCGGTAGCCCACTGGATCGACCAGGTGGTAGCACTTGCCAGCAATCCCACTCTGATGGCTGATGGCAGCCAAAGCATCCACCACAAAATCCACCGGCACGATGTTGATGCGCCCGCCCTCCAGGCCAATCGACGGTAGCCACGGTGGCAGCAACTGGCGCATGCGCTGGATCAGCTTGAAAAAATAATACGGCCCGTCAATCTTGTCCGTCTCACCGGTGCTGCTGTCCCCCACCACCATGGCCGGGCGATAGACCGACCACGGCACCTTGCACTCCTGGCGCACAATTTTTTCGCTCTCATGCTTGGTCATGAAGTACGGATGTTCGTAGTTTTCGGCTTCGTCAAACATGTCTTCGCGAAACACGCCCTCGTACAGCCCGGCCGCAGCAATCGACGACACATGGTGAAAATGCCCCGCCTCGATGGCTTTGGCCAGTTCCACCGTATTGCGCGTGCCGTCGATGTTGACCAGCGTCTGGCTGGCTTCGTCGGCACCCAGGTCGTAAATGGCCGCCAGGTGGTAAAAGTGGTCAATCTTGCCCTTGAGTAGTTTGATGTCCGCAACCGCGATACCAAGCTTCTTGGCGCTCAGGTCGCCAAACACCGGTAGCAGGCGCGCTGCACTGACGCCGCAAAACTCGCGCAGCGCTTTGACCTTGTCTTCGCTTTCCTTGCGAATCAGAACATAGACGACTGCGCCTTTGCGCTCAAGCAACTTCTTGACCAATCGCTTGCCAATAAAGCCGGTAGCACCGGTGACGAAATAAGGCATAAAAACTCCGTTGTAAGCCGCCATTTTTGCCGCAAAAGCCGCTCATGGCATTCAGCGTAAACCCGGGGACAGACGCAATCAGTTGCTGGCAAATTAGGAAGCCGACCCTACACCCTGCACGGCTCGCGCCCTACAGTTGCGCCACATGCAGGTCAACCGGCCTGCTGGCAACTCTTCACTTTTGCACCTAACCGGAGAACCCCATGGTCACCAAACTCAAGAAAACAGCCGCCGACAGCAAAGCCACTGTCGTCAAAGTCAAAGCCAGCAAAGCCACTGCCAGCAAGAAAACGGGAGTGGCTTTGGCTGATTCGGTTAAAGACTCAGCACAACAAATCTGGCAAGCCGGGCTTGGTGCCTTCACCAAGGCGCAGACTGAAGGCACCAAGGCATTTGAAGCGCTGGTGAAAGAAGGCGTGAGCTTCCAACGCAAGACGCAATCTGCCGCTGAAGAAAAAATCAATGAAGCTACACAAAAGATGACCAGCATGGCCACCGACATCTCCTCCAAGGCATCCGGACAATGGGACAAGCTTGAAACCATTTTTGAAGACCGGGTGGCCAAGGCTCTGAATAAACTTGGTGTGCCATCAGCCAAAGACATCAGCGCGCTGATTGCCCGCATTGACGAACTCAACGCCAGCGTGCAAAAGCTCAGCCCGGCCAAAGCCGCTGCCAAGCCTGCTGTAAAAGCCAGCACCAAGGCCGCTGCCCAGCCGACTGAAGTGCCTCCCGCTGAGGTCGCCACCCCAGTAGCCACCAAAAAGGCAGCAGCTAAAAAAGTGGCCCCGCGCAAGGTTGCTGCTCCGGTCGAAGCTGAGGAAAACCCTGTATAAAAAGTGCACGATCGGTCTTAAACTGCGAGACCATGAACGCCAAACCACCCCGGTCACCCCGAATTGCGCTGGCACTGGCGGGCGGTGGCCCACTCGGTGCCATCTACGAAATCGGTGCACTGTGTGCCTTGCAGGAGTCTCTGCAAGGCATCCACTTCAACCAGTTGCAGCACTATGTAGGCGTGTCGGCCGGTGGCTTTATTGCTGCTGCGCTAGCCAACAACATCACGCCGCTGCAACTGTGTGGCTTGTTCATTGAAGACCGCAAACACCAAACTGAAGCGTTTGACCCCGCCGTGCTGTTGCAGCCGGCGTTTGGAGAATTTTTTTCACGCGCACTGTTGCTGCCAGAACTGCTGCTGACGGGTGCCTGGCAGGGCACTGTCGGTCGCAAGTCCTTGATGCGGGCCCTCGAGCGCCTGAGCCCGGGCTTGCCCACTGGCCTGTTCTCCAACGCCCGCATCCATACCGAGTTGACGAAGTTGTTCAGCCGCCCGGGTCGCACCAATGATTTTCGTCAACTCAAGAGCCGCCTGACGCTGGTCGCCACCGACCTCGATGCCAGCCGCGCGGTGGCATTTGGCCGGCCTGGCTGGGACCATGTGCCCATTTCCAAAGCCGTGCAAGCCAGCGCCGCATTGCCAGGCTTGTTTCCGCCGGTTGAAATTGATGGCCAGCATTTTGTCGATGGTGCCCTGATCAAAACCATGCACGCCTCCATCGCGCTGGACGAAGGCGTTGACCTGATGCTGTGCGTCAACCCGCTGGTGCCCTTTGATGCCAGTGCGCCGCTGGCCGCAGACGACCGGTTGATGCCGTGGGCCGCGCCTGAGCCGATTCCCAGCATCGTCGCTGGCGGTTTGCCTGCGGTGCTGAGCCAGACTTTCCGCTCGTTGATCCATTCACGCATGGTGCTGGGCCTGAAAAACTACGAGCAAGCCTACCCGCGCACCGATATTGTGCTCATTGAGCCCAACCACCGCGACCCTGAGCTGTTTTTGGCCAACACCTTCAGCTACAGCCAGCGCCGCCACCTGGCCGAGCACGCTTACCAGCAAACCCGCCAGATGCTGCGCGCACGCCAAAGCAAGCTCGGCCGCAAACTGGGCTACCACGGCATCACTCTCAACCACGCATTGCTTGACGACACGCGCCGCCACCTGTGCCCGCCCAAATACCCCCCCACCCGCGTTGGCCAGTCGCTGACCAAACTGCACAACATCATGGAAAACCTGGGCCACCTGATCAGCACACCGGCTTCGCAAGGTCAGCCAACATGGTCGTAAAAAAGGCCCCCCGGCGCACTGCCGAGCGCATTCTTGAAGTCACGCTGTTGCTGTTCAACCGCTTTGGCGAGCCCAACGTTTCCACCACGCTGATATCGAGCGAACTCAACATCAGCCCGGGCAACCTGTATTACCACTACCCGGCAAAAGACGAACTGATCAACGCGTTGTTTGACCGCTTCGAGCGTGCGCTGACTGACTTGCTGGGGGCCAGCGACGATGTACGCAACGTCGAAGATGCCTGGTTTTTTCTGCACACGCTATTTGAGCTGATCTGGCAATACCGCTTTTTATACCGCGATCTCAACGACCTGCTGAGCAAGAACCGCCGCCTTGAAACCCATTTTCAGGCGGTGCTGAAAAACAAGACCCGCGCCGCGCGCAGCCTGCTCGACGGCATGCGCCGGGCCGGTGCCCTGCAAATGGATGCACGCGAGATCGAGGCCACCGCCACCAGCATGGTGGTGGTGTTGACCTATTGGCTCAGTTATGAGTACGTCCGAGACCCAAGACATGCACTGGAGACGGCCAACGCGCAAGCCGCCATGCTGCGCGGTGCCCAGCACGTGCTCAACCTGCTGGCCCCCTACCTTGCGCCAAATCAACGCGCGCATTTGATCAAACTGGCAGATGCCTACAATAAAGGCCAGATTGAATAACCGGTCCCGGAGACACCAATGGCCAGATGGATTGCCTTTCCCTATGCTGGCGACTACAGGTTTGATGCGGCAAGCGTGCAAAAACTTTGGCACCGGCTGCACGCAGGCGACCTGGAACCCATGCCGCAAGAGCCGCAGTTGCTGGCTGCCTGGGCTCATTTTCACAACGGTCATTTTTACCAGGCGGTGCAGGCGGGTCTGAGCCTGGGGCAAGCGGGTCTGAACCTGGCCAACAAGGCCAGCTGCATTTACGCAGCCTATCTGGAGCAGCACGAAGCCTGTCGGCTCGATATCTTCCTGACCGTGGCCGAACGTACCGAAGCGCAATTGCTGGAGCAGCCCGACAACCTCAACGCCCAATACTGGCGCGCCTTTGCACTGGGCCGCTACAGCCAGGGCATCAGCGTGGCCAAGGCACTGGCGCAGGGCATCGACAACAAAGTCAAGACCGACCTCGAAAACGTCATCCGCAGGCAACCCGCCCACGCCGATGCCCACGTGGTGCTGGGCAACTTTCACGCCGAAGTGATTGACAAGGTCGGCTCACTGATTGGTGCCATGGCTTACGGGGCCAACAAGGACATCGGGTTGAACCTGTTTGCCCGCGCCATGGAACTCAACAGCGCATCAGCCTTTTGCATGGTGGAATACGCGCGCGCCATGTTGATGCTCGAAGGCGAAGCCATGATGGACGAGGCCACACGCCTGTATCAGCTCGCTGCGCGCGGCAAGCCAATCGACGCGATGGAACGGCTCGAAGTCGAGTTGGCCAAAACCGAGCTGAACGACTGATGGGTTGTCTGTTTTATATGGTTTTTTGGCCTCTAGCCCATATATAGTAAGCGCTAACAGCTATATTATTTGCAGTAAATCAAAGACCCCACGGCAACATCAGGGTGAGCCAGCTGAGCTTCTCGAACTCGGGCGCAAATTGGTCAATGATGGCTTGCGGGTCCGGGCACAAGGTGGTGTCGCTGATGACCCCAAACTGCACCCCGCCGCCGTAGCTCAGGATCGACACCCCCAGGCCCACGCTGCCCGACTGTGGCACCCAGAACAGCGCCTGCTCCAGCGTGGCACCGCAAAACTGCATCTTCTCTCGCGGGCCAGGCACATTGGTCATCACGGCGGTGGTTTTTTTGGAAAACAGGCTGAGCATCGCGTCCTGCGCCGGTTTGACCAGCACGCCAGCCACCGCCAGCATGCCAAACGCAAGCAGCGGCTGCATGCTGCCTTTCAGGGCTGACATGCGCCGACGCACCTCAAACACCCGCTCCAGCGGGTTGTCCAGCCCCAGAGGTAGCACCACCGGTGCCAGTCCAAACTGGTTGCCCAGCTTGTAGGCCTGCGACATCGGGCGCAGATTCACCGGCACCATGGCGCGCACTTCCTTGCCCTGCACCGCATCGCCATGGCTTTTCAGATACTGCCCCATCGCCCCGGCCACACAAGCCAGCAGCACATCGTTAATCGAGCATTGCAACGCCTTGCTGACCGCACGCACCTCATCGAGCGCAATCGGCTTGCACCAGGCCACCCGCTTGGTCACACCCGGCATGCCCTTGAGCCGGGTGGGCGAGTCATCGGCCATCAGCGCCAGCGCGGCACCATCGCGCAGCACCTGGTAAGCCAGCCGGCCCACCTCGGCAGAGCCTGATTTGCCCTTGCTGTAACCGCTGGACAGCCACTTTTCAAGCACATTGCGCGGGTCGCCAATCGCCTCAAAGGCATGCACTGCGCCCTCACCGGCGATGGCCAGCGCTTTCACGGCGGCCACCGTCAGGGGCTCAATCAGGCTGTGGCTCATCCACTCCTCGGCCGCATCCCAGCCGTGCGGATGCGTGGCTGGTGCACGACGCTGTGGCGGGTCCTGACCGCCATCGACGAGTGTCTGGATCACCGAGATCAGCGCCAGCCCGTCGGCAATGCAGTGGTGAATGCGCACCAGCAGCGCCGAACCGCCGTCGTAATGCTCGATCAGCCGGAAGTCCCACAGTGGGTAGCGCGCATCCAGCGGCTGCATGGCCAGCTCGCCCAGGCGCTGTTGCAAGGCCTGCTCGGGGTGTTTCTTGGCCGAGGCGGGCAGTTTCTCACGCAGCACATGGCGGTGAATGTCAAAAGCGGTGTCGGTCACCCAACTCGCGCCGGTGGCATCTTGTTGCACCCGCTGCATAAAACGCGGATATTTCAGCAAGCGCTCTTCAATGCGGTCGCAGGTGGCCTGGTAGCTAACAGCAGGTTTGATGATCCACACACCCAGAATCATCATCAGGTTGCTGGGCGAATCCATACGCAGCCAGGCGGTATCGACACGGCTCATGCGTTCAACGGTGAAGGGGTGCGCAGCGGAGTTCGTCATGGCAATCGTGATGTTTTGAGAATAGTCCCTATTCTGGCGGTAAACACCCCCTTAAGATAGCTGTGTTTTACCCTGATACCAGCCCATCCACCTTGATTGAAAGAGACTCGCATGTCTGACCTCAAAACCAAATTCGAAGCTGCCGTGGCCAACTCCAAAAACTTGAGCGAACGCCCCGACAACATGACCCTGCTCAAGCTCTACGCCCTCTACAAACAGGCCAGCAGCGGCGACAACACCGATAAAAAGCCCGGCTTTACCGACATGGTGGGTCGCGCCAAGTGGGATGCCTGGAACGCGCTGAAAGGCACCGCCGGCACCGACGCAATGCAGCAATACATTGATTTGATTGAGTCGCTGAGCTGAATCAGGGGTTTTTTGCCGCCTTGGCGCGACGCGGCACAGCGGCTGGCTGCGCTGCGCTGTGCGTCAGCAAGGCATCGAGGTTCTTCACGATCTCGGCTTCAATGACCGATTTGAAAGCACCCAGCAAAAAGCCGAGCTGGGCGCGCAGTTCAAAATGCTGTTTGGTGACCTGTAGCGTGCCCGTCACGCCGCTGCGCACAAACGCAACTTCGTCACAGGTTTTGCCTTCGGTGTAAGTGCATTGCATGGCAAATTCGGCTTCGGCCTGCTCGGCCCACTGAAAAGCGATTTTGCGGGCCTTGTTCAAGCCCAGTGCATGCGCCCGATGAATGTGCAAGTCAGCCATGGCTTGTTCCTGAGTCCGATGTTGGTTGAGTGATGTGTTGTAAATATTCGCGGCGCTGCGCCGCCGGGTGGTCGGCAAGTTGTCGTACCGCATCATAAAACCTGGGCCAGTCACGCCCTTCACGCGCAAACAGGGCTTCAAAACCTGGCACCAAGTCATCGTAAGCGGCCACCGCAGCAAACGCAGCGTTGTTGGCCTGGGCCACCCAGGCATCAAACCCGCCGTAGCCACCCCAGCTGGCTTTGAGCTCGGCATAGGCTTTTCTGAACTCCTGCATAACATCATTTTTCATAGCTGTCATCGATTCTGCTGTATGGGATGGAGGCTGATTTTCCATATAAATTGCCGCTAGACGTTCGCGCGTGTGCCGGGTCAACGCCCGAAACTGCGCGCGGCGTGCCTCCACCAGGGCGTGGGCCTGGCGCGCCTGCGCACTGCCGTGACGCTCCAGCCAGAACTGTGCGCCCAGCCGCTCAACCGCCGTGGCAAAAGATTCATTGAACAGCGTGTCGTCCGGCACATACAACACCTGATGCGCCAATTCGTGGAACATCAAGCCGGCCAACTGCCCCTCGGGGAAATTGACAAAAGTGTTCAGCAGCGGGTCGCCGCCGGCCCAGTTCATCCAGCCCAGTGTGGAGTAGGCTGGCACACCATACATGCGCACTTCCAGCCCCTGCGTGCGCAACACGTCGGCCAGCGCCCGGGCATCCGCCTCATCAAAATAGCCCCGGTAGCCGACGCAGCCCGCCACCGGAAAACACCAGGTTTTCAGTGTCAGTGAAAACTCTGGCGCAGCCACCACGTTCCACACCGCGTAGGAGCGCTGCAGCTGGGAATAACGCTGATAACTGGCGTTGTCGGGCAGGTGCAGGTCAGTCACT
The DNA here is from genome assembly GCA_020048295.1 of Rhodoferax sp. The sequence continues at coordinate 2,318 of JAIFMT010000051.1, read as the reverse complement.
GAAAAACGCCGCATGGACTGCGTCAGTTGCAAGCGCGCGCGCAACGCGGGCGGTGTGGCGGTATCGGCCAGCCATTCGTCAACTGGGCGCGCCGCCTGCATCAGCCGGGCATGGCCGCGGATCGACTGCCAGTAATACGCCATATCAGCGCAGCCTGACAGCAGCACTACCACCAGCAGCAGGCCCATGGGGCGCAACAGCTTGCCCGCCAAATCTGAACATCGCTTCATGGCGGTGCACCTGCGGGCACTGCCCTGACGCTGTGGCAAGATGACGTTTGTGTACTGCCGCACAGACAGGTCAGCGCCAGGCGACATAGCCTGCGAATCCACACACACCACACACGACAGAAAGCCATTCAAATGCTCTACAAGTTCAAGTCAAAGGTTACCGGGGACGTGATTATGTTGCAGCCGGGCGGCCAGCAGCTGCTGGAGATCATTGGCAAGCACAGCGCTGCCGAGCCCAGCGTCCAAGGCATTTTGCTACCCGAACAAATGGCGCAGGCGTTGACTCAGCTGGCCGACGCCATCACCCATGAAGAGGCCGCCCGCCGCGAGGCGATCGCCCAGGCGCAGGCCGAGCACCTGCCGCCACCCCGTTTTGAAGCCATCGGTCTGCGCCAGCGCGCCCTGCCTTTGATGGACATGATGCGTCAGTGCCAGCAGGCCGAGGTGCCAATCACCTGGGGCGTTTAACCCGGCGCCTTGCCACATCATCCCATTGGGCGCACTACGGCCCTATTGCAGCCCGATGCAAAAGCCGTGACCACCGAGGTGAACTTGTCAGTTAATATTGCTGCTCGAATTGACGTTTACGTCAACGTCAAACCAGGCAACCCGGCATGACTGCGGGTTGCGACAACAAGTCAAATTCATTTGTACGGAGACACCTCACCATGACCGACCTGTCTGCTGACTTCAAGGCCCTGGCCCAATACCGCCCAACGCACAAGGTGCGTTTCGTCACCGCCGCCAGCCTGTTTGACGGGCACGACGCGGCGATCAACATCATGCGCCGCATCCTGCAAAGCATGGGCGCCGAGGTGATTCATCTGGGGCACAACCGCAGTGTCGAGGAGGTCGTCACGGCGGCGTTGCAGGAAGACGCGCAGGGCATTGCCATCAGCTCGTACCAGGGCGGGCATGTGGAATACTTCAAGTACATGGTCGATCTGCTCAAAAGCCGGGGTGGCGAACACATTCAGGTGTTTGGCGGCGGCGGCGGCGTGATCGTGCCTAGTGAAATTGCCGAGCTGCAAGCCTACGGTGTCAAGCGCATCTACAGCCCCGAAGATGGCCAGCGCATGGGTCTGGCTGGCATGATTGGCGATATGGTGCAGCGCTGCGATACCGACATCACCAGCTTTGCGCCGACCACGCTGGAAGCCATTGCGGGCCACAGCGATGCGGCCTGGCGGGCGCTGGCGCAACTCATCACGCGGCTGGAGGCGGCCGCTGACCCAACGCAGGTGCAGGTCAAGAGTTCAGAGGGTTTTAGTGCTCTAGCCCTTGCCATGAGAGCGCAAGCAGCTACAAAGAAGATACCGGTTCTGGGTATTACCGGCACCGGTGGTGCAGGCAAGTCGAGCCTGACTGACGAGCTGATCCGCCGTTTGCGACTGGACCAGGGCGATGCGCTGCGGGTGGCGGTGATCTCAATTGACCCGTCGCGGCGCAAGAGTGGCGGTGCCTTGCTGGGCGACCGCATCCGCATGAACGCCATCAACCCGTGGGGCCACGGCCCGCGCGTTTTCATGCGTTCGCTGGCCACGCGCGACTTTGGTAGCGAGATCAGTGCTGCTTTGCCCGATGTGATTGCCGCCTGCAAAGTGGCTGGGTTTGACCTGATCATTGTGGAAACTTCGGGCATCGGCCAGGGCGATGCGGCCATCGTGCCACTGGTGGATGTGCCGCTGTATGTGATGACGCCTGAGTTTGGTGCGGCCAGCCAGCTCGAAAAAATCGACATGCTGGACTTTGCCGAGTTTGTCGCCATCAACAAGTTTGACCGCAAGGGCGCCAGCGACGCGTTGCGCGATGTGGCCAAACAGGTGCAGCGCAACCGCGAGGCGTTTGGTGTGCCACCCGAGCAGATGCCAGTGTTTGGCACGATGGCGGCGCGCTTTAACGACGATGGCGTGACCGCGCTGTACCAAGCGCTGATTGTCAGGCTGGGCGAACTGGGCTTGCCACTGACGGCTGCGCAGTTGCCAACGGTGAGCGTGCGCCACAGCACCAACCAAAGCCCGGTCGTGCCAGCGGCGCGCACGCGCTACCTGGCAGAAATCAGCGACACCGTGCGTGGCTACAAAAAAC
>JAIFMT010000119.1 GCA_020048295.1 Rhodoferax sp. | reverse complement strand
TAAATATAACCTAGCCACGCCCGGCGAATGGCATTTTGGTCGCCATCACGGTGTGAAACATCACATTCGCACTCAAGGGCAAGTTGGCCATGTACAGCACCGACTGCCCAACGATGGCGACATCCATCACCGGCTCGACCGCCACCTCGCCATTGGCTTGCAAAATACCGGCCTGCATGCGCTGCGTCATGTCGGTGGCGGCGTTGCCAATGTCAATTTGGCCCACCGCAATGTCGTATTTACGGCCATCGAGCGAGGCGGTTTTGGTGAGTCCGGTGACTGCGTGTTTGGTGGAACTGTAGGCAATTGAATTCGGCCGCGGTGTCGTGGCCGAGATGGAACCGTTGTTGATGATGCGCCCACCCTGCGGGCGTTGCGCCTTCATCACTCGAAACGCCTGGCGCAGGCACAAGAACATGCCGGTCAGGTTCACATTGACGACACTTTGCCACTGCGCCAGCGTCAGATCCTCCAGCAGCACGCCCGGGGCACTGATGCCGGCGTTGTTGAAGAGCACATCCACCCGTCCAAAGGCACGCATTGCAGCATCAAACAAGGCGATGACCGACGCTTCATCGGACACATCGGTGCGAACCACCAGGGCGCGTTGCGCTGCGCCGCATTGTGTGGCCACTTCGACCAGCGGCTCGGTGCGCCGGCCGGCCAGCACCACCTGATAGCCATCGGCCAGCAAGGCCAGTGCCACGGCCTTGCCAATCCCGGAGCCCGCGCCGGTGATTACGGCGACTTTAGATGCCTGTGTCATGTTGACTTCCATAGCAGACTATGCTTTATCAATCAGGATTAGTGCCTGTTTTGACGACCTTTTTCCTTGGCTTTCGCCGCCGCCGGTGAGCGTCTGGCCGACTTGGCACCCGATGCGGAAGTTTTGGGCGAGCGCGCCTGGGGTTCGGAACCCTTGCGGCTTCGCCGCCCGGATGGCATGCTCTCTGACTCTGGGTCAAACACGGCACGCTCATTGCCCTCACGCGTGAACTCCTTGTCTTTGATGGGCCGGGGCGACAGCACCTCGCCTTCTTGCAGCAGCCGGAAATCAATGCGCCGCCCGTCCAGATCCACCCGACTCACCTGCACCCGCACCCGGCTTCCCAGCGCGTAGCGTATGCCGGTGCGCTCGCCACGCAGTTCCTGGCGCGCTTCGTCAAAGCGGAAATATTCACCGCCCAGCTCGGTGATGTGAACCAGGCCCTCGACGTACATCGCATCGAGCGTGACAAAGATGCCAAAACTGGTAACGGCGCTGACCACGCCTGAATACTCCTCACCCAGGTGCTCGCGCATGTATTTGCACTTGAGCCAGGCCTCCACGTCACGGCTGGCTTCGTCGGCGCGGCGTTCGTTGGCGCTGCAATGCAGTCCGGCAGACTGCCACGCCAGCATCTCGGCGCTGAGCTTGCGCGGCTTCTGACCAGGTTCAGTCACGCGCGCAGCCAGGTTCTTTTCCAGCCGCTTGCTCAGTTTGGCGTGGGCTTCACCGGGCGTGGGCAGCACCGGCAGCGCGTATTTGGTTTTAGCCAGAATCGCCTTGATGACCCGATGCACCAGCAAATCAGGATAACGCCGAATCGGACTGGTGAAATGGGTGTAAGCCTCAAACGCCAAGCCAAAGTGACCGCTGTTGATGGGTGTGTAGATGGCTTGCTGCATCGAGCGCAACAGCATGGCATGAATTTGCGCGGCATCCGGGCGGTCTTTGGTGGCATTGGCAATCGCCTGGAATTCCCCCGGTGACGGATCGTCGCTGATGTTCAGTCCAACACCGGTGATTTTGAGGTAATTGCGAAGAATTTCCTTTTTCTCGGGGGTTGGGCCTTCATGCACCCGAAACAGGCCAGCGTGTCTGCTTTGTGCAATGAAGTCGGCGCTGCACACGTTGGCGGCGAGCATGGCTTCTTCGATCAGCTTGTGCGCTTCGTTGCGCGTGCGCGGCACAATTTTTTCGATGTGACCAGCCTCGTCACAAACGATTTGCGTCTCAACCGTTTCAAAGTCAACCGCGCCACGGCGCACCCGTGATTTCAGCAGCGCCTGGTAAACATCGTGCAAATTCATCAGGTCCGAGACGCGCGCCTTGCGCTTGGCCGCTTCCGGGCCACGCGTGTTGGCCAAGATCGCGGCCACTTCGGTGTAGGTAAAGCGTGCATGGCTGTACATCACGGCCGGATAAAACTGGTAGGCCGACACCTCGCCGTCTTGTGTGACCAGCATATCGCACACCATGCACAGGCGTTCGACCTCGGGGTTGAGCGAACAAAGTCCGTTGGAGAGCTTCTCGGGCAGCATTGGGATGACGCGGCGCGGGAAATACACGCTGGTGGCCCGGTCGTAAGCATCGATGTCGATGGCCGAGCCGTTTTCCACATAGTGGCTGACATCGGCAATGGCCACCAGCAAACGCCAGCCCGGCAGGGACGATCTGCCCTTGCCAATTTTGGTGGGCTCGCAATACACGGCATCGTCAAAATCGCGCGCGTCCTCACCGTCAATGGTGACCAGCGCAATGTCGGTCAGGTCGATGCGCTGGCGTTTGTCCTGCGGTCGTACCTTGTCGGGCAAGGCGCGCGCCTGGGTCATGCAGGCTTCAGAAAATTCGTGCGGTACGCTGTATTTGCGCACGGCAATTTCGATTTCCATGCCAGGGTCATCAATTTCGCCCAGCACTTCCTTGACGCGACCCACAGGCTGTCCGAACAACGCCGGTGGCTCGGTCAGTTCGACGACCACCACCTGCCCGGCCCGGGCGGCACCTGTGGCCGCCTTCGGAACCATCACGTCCTGACCATAGCGCTTGTCTTCCGGGGCCACGATCCAAATCCCGTTTTCAAGCAGCAAGCGGCCAATAATGACCTGGCTGCTGCGTTCAACAATCTCGACCACACGGCCCTCGGGGCGGCCCTTGCGGTCGCTGCGCACAATGCGCACCTTGACGCGGTCTTTGTGCAGCACGGCGCGCATTTCGTTGGGCGGCAGGTAAATGTCGCCCTCGCCGTCGTCGCGAATCACAAAGCCATGACCGTCGCGATGTCCTTGGACGACACCTTCAAATGCCCAGGTGGCGGAATTGGTAGACGCACTAGTTTCAGGTACTAGCGAGTAACTTCGTGGGGGTTCGAGTCCCTTCCTGGGCACCAAATATAGATGAATTCCGGTTCATTTTGACGTCATAAACCCAAAGGTTTGTTTCGTTTTGAACCGGACTGATAATGTTCAATGAAGCCGCTTTGACAGCGGCTTTTTTTGTGGCTGAAGGCGTGTCCAACTTCAAGCCTCAAAACGGTTGCGCAATCAGGTCGTGACCTTGCACACCCATCACGCGCGCTTTTGTGAACTCGCCGACCCTTAAAGTCTTGCTGACCTTTTCAGGGGGCAACAGTCTGACGATGCCATCAACCTCTGGCGCATCCGCATAGCTGCGCCCCACTCCTCCTTTTTTGCCCAGCCCTGGCGCAGCGTCCACCAAAACCTGCAGCGTCGCGCCAATGCGGCGATGCAATTTCGCAATCGATTGGCTTTCGGCCACAGCCATGAAACGCGCCTGACGCTCTTCACGCCCGGTTTGCGGCAACATGCCAGGAATGTCGTTGGCGAGCGCGCCCTGCACCGGGCTGTACGCAAAGCATCCAGCGCGATCAATACCCGCCTCACGCATGAAATCGAGCAAATGCGCGAACTCTTCTTCAGTCTCCCCCGGAAACCCTGCAATGAAGGTGCTGCGAATGACGACATCGGGGCACGCAGCACGCCAGCGCAGGATGCGTTCCAGATTTTTCTCACCGCTGGCGGGGCGCTTCATGCGCTTGAGGACGTCAGGGTGGCTGTGTTGAAACGGCACATCCAGATACGGCAAGATCAGCCTTGACGCCATCAGCGGCAATAAGTCATCGACGCTGGGGTAGGGATAAACATAGTGCAGACGCACCCAGGCCCCATAGCCCTGCGCCATTTCACCGAGCGCCTGGGCCAGTTCAACCAAGCGTGTTTTGATTGGCTTGCCGTTCCAGAAGCCCGTGCGGTATTGCACGTCCACGCCATAGGCCGAGGTGTCCTGGCTGATCACCAGCAGCTCTTTGACTCCGCCGGCAAACAAGGCCTGCGCCTCGTTGAGCACGTCGCCAATCGGTCGCGACACCAAATCCCCCCGCATCGACGGAATGATGCAGAACGTGCAACGGTGATTACAGCCTTCGCTGATCTTCAGGTAAGCGTAGTGCCTTGGAGTGAGCTTGATGCCCGCCACGCCAAACGTGTTCGGCACCAGATCAACAAACGGGTCATGCGGCTTGGGCAGATAGGCGTGAACGGCATCCATCACCTCTTGCGTGGCGTGCGGACCGGTCACCGCCAGCACACTCGGGTGCATCTGCCGCACCAGATTGTCGCCATTGTCACTGGTTTTGGCGCCCAGACATCCGGTAACGATCACTTTGCCGTTTTCAGCCAACGCCTCACCGATGGTGTCGAGGCTCTCTTTTACCGCATCGTCAATAAAGCCACAGGTGTTGACGATGACCAGATCGGCACCCTGGAAAGTCTTGACGGTCTGGTAACCCTCAGCGCTGAGTTGGGTCAGGATCAACTCGGAATCGGTTAGCGCCTTGGGACAACCCAAACTGACAAAACCGATTTTTGGCGCTTCGGCGCGCGTTGAAATGTCTTGAGTCATGCGAAGGTGACTTGTTGAAAGACTACGGCTTGCTCTTGATGCCAAAGACACCAAGCAACTGATCCGTCTGCTTGTGCATCTGTTCCTGCATTTGTGCCAGCATATTTTTGGACTGGTCGAGGCTACCACCCATCATGGACTGCAAAACGGAGGGCTGCAGTGCAGAAAACTGTGACCACATTTCAGGCGTGAAACCTTTGGACTGTTCCGCAAAGCGGGTCTGCACATCCATGAGGGACTGAATGTTTTTCTCCAGGTAGTTACCCAGAAAGCCTTGCATGGCATGGCCATAAAAACGAATCAGACTCTCCAGCACGGGCGCGGTGAACATCGGCGAACCACTGGCTTCGGCTTCAAGAATGATTTGTAGCAAGATGCTGCGGGTAATGTCTTCACCGGTTTTGACATCACGCACTTCAAAGGGTTCGCGTTTCATCACCAACTGCTTGACTTCTGCCAGCGTGATGTAACTCGACGTGATGGTGTCGTAAAGTCGCCGATTGGGGTATTTTTTAATAATGCGCTGCAGCCCTTCAGGCTCAGCGTCGGTCCCGATGTTCATATGGTGTCCTATGGCTGCGTCAACACATTGTAGAGAGGGATCAAAATGCTCCTCCACGACCTGTGGCAAGGTGACCCTGTTTCAGACAACACTGTATTCCCATCGCTTCTGGGCTCCCAGCACGGCGTTGGGGTATTGTGGCCGGCCGCGTGAGCCGTTATAGCGTCCCAGTGCCATGAACAGGTCGCCCCGTTCGCGGTCCAGGTAGTGGCGCAGGATCACGCAGCCAAAGCGCAGGTTGGTTTGCATGTGAAACAGTTTGCCGGCATCGCCATCGCCGAGCACCCGGGTCCAGAACGGCATCACCTGCATGTAGCCGCGCGCACCAGCGCTGCTGACGGCAAATTTGCGAAAACCGCTCTCCACCTGGATCAGCCCGAGCACCAGCGACACCTCCAGGCCAGCGCGTTTGGCCTCGTACCAGACAGTTTGCAGGAATTCCTTGCGCACCATCCAGTCAGATTTCTTCTTCTTGAGGCGTTCACTGGTGGCACCGAGCCAGCGCAGGTAGCGCAGGCGCGATTCGGTGTCGGCAAACTCGGGCACCGGAGGGGCAGCGTTCGCCACGGCGGAACTCAGTGCCGTGCGTACGGAGTCGATCAGCGGCTCTTCCACTTGCGCGCCGGCCTGGGCCTGCTTTGAATAACAGAGCAGTCCTGGCAATACCCAAGCGGGCCAGAGGCCTAAAATGCTTGATAAAAGCTGGCGTCTTGCGGGCAACGCTGGCACGTCGAACTGGCTCACACTTTGAGCTTGGCGATCAGCAAGTCAGCCATGTCGGCCAGGGGTACGGCGGTGGCTGCTGCATCGCGACGGTGCTGGTACTCCACCTTGCCTTCTTTCAGCGCGCGGTCGCCAATGTTGACGCGGTGCGGCACGCCGATGAGCTCCCAGTCGGCAAACATGGCACCTGGGCGCTCGCCCCGGTCGTCCAGCAGCACATCGACGCCTGCAGCCAGCAGCTCGGCGTAGAGGGCTTCGGATGCGGCCTTGACCTCAGGCGAGCGCTCGGCGTTGATTGGGCAGATCACCACGGTAAACGGTGCCAGCGCATCGGGCCAGATGATGCCGCGCTCGTCGTGGTTTTGTTCAATCGCAGCCGCCGGCAAGCGGGTGATGCCGATGCCGTAGCAGCCCATTTCCATGAACTGCGGCTTGCCGTTCTGGTCGAGAAAGGTGGCTTTCATGGCCTGGCTGTATTTGGTGCCGA
>JAIFMT010000129.1 GCA_020048295.1 Rhodoferax sp. | reverse complement strand
CCTCTGCAGCGACCGCGCAGGCGACGGATGCCAGCCAATGGTGTCGTGATGCGGCGCAAGCCAGGCCCAAAGCCGCTGCGCTGCTGGCGATGGCGCAATTGCCAGCACCCGAGCCAGTGGGCAAGGTGCTTTACAGCAGTGCCGGGCGCACCTTGGTGATTGGCCCGCCCGGGGTGGCTGAGCGGGCGGCCGACCTGTTGGGGCGCTCGCTCGATGTCAGCCTGTTTGTGGAGGCGGAACCCGGGTTGGTCCCGCCTGGCACAGCGAGCGCAGGCAACGCGGGCAACGCCCGGCGCTATCCGCTGCTGACAGGCCAGATCCAGCGCTTGACAGGCTATCTTGGCGCGTTTGAGCTGCAGTGGCAGGCGGCTGGCAATGGGGCGAGCGACCTGTTGACAGCGCAATTTGACCTGGTGCTGGACCTGCGGGCGGTGCCGGCATTTGGTCAGCATGCGTTGCCACAAGGCTATTTTTCGGTACCACCGGGCCAGGCGCAGGCCGCCGTGCGCAGCCCGACTGCAGCACGCCCGACCGATTTACCCAGCGCCGTGCGTCAGCTGCGGGGTCTGGTGGGCGAGTTTGACAAGCCGAAGTTTTTTGACTACCGGCAAAAGCTTTGCGCCCACAGCCGCAACGACATTGTGGGCTGCAGCGCCTGCATCGACGTGTGTTCGGCAGCCGCCATCCGCAGCGACCGGCGTGGCCAGCAAGTGGTGGTGGATCCGCATTTGTGCGTCGGTTGTGGCACCTGCAGCACGGTGTGCCCAACCGGGGCCATGCGCCATGTTTACCCATCGGCCAGCGATCAGGGCGTCAAGCTGAAAGCGCTGCTGTCCACGTTTGCCAGCAGCGGTGGCCAGCAGGCGGCCATTTTGCTGCACAGCACCTCGAAGCCGATGGCTTGCACGGGGTGCCCGCGCGGGTGCTGCCACTGCCGTTGTGGCATAGCGCCTCCATCGGCATCGAGGTCTGGCTGACCGCGCTGGCGTATGGTGCATCACAAGTCTGGGTGCTGATGACCGGTGAAGAGGCACCCCAGTATCTGGATGCCGTTCGCGGCCAGATGGCGGTGGCGCAGGCGCTGCTGACCGGGCTGGGCTATGCCGGCCAGCACCTGCAGTTGCTGCAGGTGCAAGAAGGTGACGACCTGGCCGTGCTTGACCAGGCGCTACAAGCACCGGCTGCCCAAGGCGTGCGTCAGAGCGCCAGCTTTGCCGTGCAGGAAGATAAGCGCGCCACGCTGGAACTGGCACTGGCGCATCTGCTGGCGCAGGCACCCCTGGCCAACGCAGGCAAGGCCTCTGATCAGTCGGCTGGCGATGGGGCAACAGTCGATGTGCTGGCCCCAGCCCGTGGGATGCCGCAAATTATTGACCTGCCTGCCAGCGGCTCTGCATTGGGTGGCTTGGCGATCAACCAGGATGCCTGCACGCTGTGCCTGGGTTGCGTCAGCGCTTGTCCGGTGGGCGCACTGGTGGGCAGCCCCGATGCGATGCAACTGCGTTTCACCGAGCGCGCCTGCGTGCAATGCGGCCTGTGCGTGCGCACCTGCCCAGAAAAAGCCTTGTCTTTGCTGCCACGCCTGAACTTGTTGCCCCAGCGCACCCAGCCAACGGTGCTGGTCGCCGCCGAATCGTACTTTTGCGTGCGCTGTGGTCAGCCCTTTGGCAGCCGCAAGGCAGTCGAGCTGATGCTGAGCAAACTGGCCAAACACCCGATGTTTCAGGGTGCGGCGCTGGAGCGGCTGAAAATGTGCGGCGACTGCCGGGTGACCGATGTGCAGGCCGGTTCGACACAGAAGTCGTGAACCGGCGCAAGTTGTGCTTCACTAAATATAGCTACTAGCGCAATGCCAATAAGGGCTAGCGCATCAAAAGTCATAAATCTTCTGATCGACCTGTTTGCCTGGTGGCGGCCTATTTGATGGCTTTGAGGCGTTGCGATGGCAACGTCACCCGGTTGTCAAAGGGGTGCACCGCACCGCCAAAAGTGCGCAAGATGCGTTGCACATAGCTGCGGGTTTCCAGGTACGGTGGCACCCCCAGGTAGCGGTCCACCGTGCCCTCGCCGGCGTTGTAGGCGGCTGCCACCAAGGCCACGTCGCCCTCAAAGTAGGCCAGCAGCCAGCGCAGGTAGGTGAGTCCGCCGCGTATGTTTTGCGCTGGGTCAAAGGCGTTCTTGACATTGAAGCGCTCGCTGGTCTCAGGGATGAGTTGCATCAGGCCCTGGGCATTTTTGACCGACAGCGCCTGCGTGTCGAAGTTGGACTCAGCGGCAATGATGGCCAGCGCCAGTTGCGGCTCCACCTTGAATTGCGGTGCCAGTTTGTAAACCAGCTCAAAAATCTTGCGTGGCGCAATGGCTTTGTAGTCAATGCGGGGTTGCACCTCGGCGACTGGTGGCGGGGGCGGTGGGGGCGGTGGCGGGTCGTCGCGCATACATTCGGGGGTGTCGGCGACGGGTTCGCCCACGATCTTGAGCATGCGTTGTGCGGCTTGTAGCCCTTGTTCGGCTGCCGCGTGAAAGAAATACGCTGCCAGTGCATCGTCGCGCGGCACACCACGGCCGTTGGCGTACATCCAGCCCAGGTTGTATTGCGCGTCAGCCGCACCCTGCTTGGCTGCCTGGCAATACAGACGGGCCGCCAGCGGCAGGTTGCGCGGCACACCTTCGCCGTTTTCAAGGGCCAGGGCCTGCTGAAACAGCGTGCTCAAGGGTTGCACAGCCACTGGCGTGTCTTGCGCGCTGGCCATCACGCAGCTGAGTGCTGTCAGCCACAAGGTGACAAGCGTTTTGTAAATCGAATGGCGGCAAAGCATGGGCATGGGTGCGAGTATGCGAGATATTCAAGTCTTCTTCAACCGGGTCTTGAGCCATTTACCGGTAAAGTGCCGCGCCGCCAGCCACAAGCCCAGCACGGTATCGGGGGCAAACGCAAGCAGACCCCGGCGCTCGCGGCGCTGCGACATCCAGTCGCGCTTGTAGGCATCGTCGCCCGTCAGGTAGTCCACCTCGTGCACCTGATCGACATCCAGCACCTGGCGCATCATGGCCTGGGTTAGCACCGAGCCCACAGAAAAGCGCTCAAAGCCATTGACGTAAGCCAGTTTGAAGATGTGCGCCTTGGCCCCTTTGACCAGCCACAACTGCGCTGCCACCGGCTGCTCACCCAGAGTCAGCACCCCCAGACGCAGCCAGCCCTGGGCAGCCGCCAGCTGGATTAATTCGGGGATGAACTGCGGATGAGGTTCGGGTTTTTTCCAGCTTTGCGCATAAACCTGCACAAAGGCTGCAGTGGCCTGTTGCAGTGATGCGTCAGGGGTTTGATGAATGCGGATGTGCCAGGCACCCTGGCGCTGCAGGCGGCGCTGCCCGCGTTCGATGCTGTGGCGCAGTGCCGAAGGCAGGGAAGGGTAATAGCTGGCAAAAGAGCGCCCGTCCACCGGCAGATACCAATTGCCGAAGCAGAAATAGCTGTCCACCCAAAATCCAGCCTGGGTCAAAGCCGCCTGCATGTTGGAAAAAAAGGCGGATTCGCCGTCAAGCGGGTTCAGGTTGATCAGCGGGCATTTGGGCATTTGCTGGCGCAGGCTTTGGCTCAGGGCCAGGCAATCTTGCCAGCTGGGCAGCACCGACGCGCCAGCGCTGCCCTGGGCAGACCAGCACAGCCCGCTGTACAGGCTGCTGTAATAATTGCTCAGGCTGCTGATGTTCGGTGACCCCATCAGGGGCAGGCACACCAGCTGGTGGCGCTCGTCGTCGTGCGACAGAATCAGCCGCAGTGCAGTGGGGCGCTGGCCAGGCGCATCAAGACCGTGCAACGCCAGCAGTTCAAACCATTCCAGGCTGGCAAACACATCATCAGCACCGCCCGCCTGCAGCGGGCTGGTGCATTGGGCCAGTTCGGCGCGCAGCGCGGTAAAGTTGTGCAGCTGCTTGATGTTTCGTGCTGACACCGGCAAGCCTGTGGTGTGGGGTGGTTTCACGCAGTTATCATAACCAGCGAAGATCGGCACTTTAGGAAGGATCACCGGTGACCATAGAGAAAGAAGTTGTGGGTATTCTGGACGCTGTCCTTTGCCTGCGCGGCAGGGCGAGCAGCTTTCAGGCAGACACCTTGTTGCTGGGGGCCGTGCCCGAACTCGACTCGATGGCTGTGCTGGGCATCATCACCAGCATTGAAGAGCGCTTTGGTTTCAGCATCCAGGACGATGAAATTGATGGCGCTGTGTTTGCCACGCTGGGCTCGCTGGTGGACTTTGTGCAGGCCAAACTGGTGGCGCACTAGCGCAGGCATGGCATGACGCAAGCGCAAGTTCTGGCCGACGCATTTTTCATGGACGGGGTGCAAGGAGCCTGTTTTTGCCTGTTTCATCAGCCTCCAGCCGGGCAGCCGCTGCGCGGCGGCTTGCTCTACATTCACCCGTTTGCCGAAGAGATGAACCTGTCCCGACGCATGGCGGCGGCGCAGGCGCGCTCTTTTGCCAGCCAGGGCTACGCTGTATTGCAAATCGATTTGTATGGCTGCGGCGACAGCGCAGGCGATTTTGCCGATGCCACCTGGGACATCTGGTGCAGCGACGTGGCGCGGGCACAGGCCTGGCTGGCAGACCGGGTGGTGGGTCCGCTGTGGCTGTGGGGATTGCGATCGGGTTGCTTTGTGGCCGCCGAAGCGGCGCGCCGACCCTCATCCACACCGGTGCGCCTGCTGTTTTGGCAACCGGTGGTTTCCGGTCAGCAACATTTCAACCAGTTTTTGCGCCTCAGCCTGGCCGCCGACATGGCCAGGGGCGTGCGTGCCGCCAATACCGGACAGTTGGCAGAAAAATTGCTAAGGGGCGAGTTTGTGGAGGTGGCTGGCTACCGCTTGTCGCCGCGCCTGGCGCATGGCTTGTCCTTGGCCACGCTGGAGGGGTTGGCTGCAGGCACCACGGTGGTTTGCCTGGAGATGGCACACACAGCCGGTACCGGGGTATCACCGGCGCTGGCAGCGCAGTTGACACGCTGGCAAGCGGCGGGCTGCCTGACAACAGCCGCTGCCATTGAAGGTCAGCCGTTCTGGCAAGTCGCTGAGTCGCTGGTGTGCCCGGCGCTGCTGCAAGCCAGCCTGGCGGCGCTGGCCCAACCGATGCACCAAGTCACAGAGGGTGCTGCGTGAACCGCACTGACGTGCCGGTGTGGATGGCATGCCAGGGCGAGACCCTGCTGGGCATCGTGTCGCAGCCGGCCCAGCCGCTGGCGCTGGGCGTGGTGATTGTGGTGGGCGGTTCGCAATACCGGGTGGGCAGCCACCGCCAGTTCTTGCTGCTGGCCCACCGCTTGGCCAGCGCGGGTTTTGCGGTGCTTCGCTTTGATTACCGTGGCATGGGTGACAGTTCGGGCGCACCACACAGCTTTGAAGCTGTCGATCATGACATCGGCGCGGCCATCGACGCGTTGCAGCGCCAATGCCCGGGTGTCAGGCAGGTGGTGCTGTGGGGCTTGTGCGATGCTGCTTCGGCCGCCCTGCTGTACAGCGGTCAGCGGGCCGATGCACGGCTGGCCGGGCTGTGCCTGCTTAACCCGTGGGTACGCTCCGAGGCCACCTTGGCGCGCACCCGCATCAAGCATTATTACGGCGGCAGGCTGATGCAGCCGGAGTTCTGGCGCAGTGTCTGGCATGGGCAATACGCCTGGCGGCCCTCGTTGCGCGCGCTGTGGCACAACCTGCAGGCCTGGCGGCAAGGCCCGCCAGCAGCGGCTGACATGACGTTTCAAAAGCGCATGGCGCTGGCGCTGCGGCATTTCAAGGGTGCCGTGTTGTTGGTGTTGAGCGAGCGCGATTACACCGCCAAGGAATTTCTGGAGTGCGCGCTGACCGATGCTGACTGGCACGGGCTGCTGCAACGCCCCGGTCTGACCCGGGTGGACGTGGCCGATGCTGACCACACGTTCTCCCGAGCCGCCTGGCGCTGTGCCGTCGAGCAGGCGGTGCTGGAATGGCTGCAGGCACTGCAAGCGATGCAGGTGCGCGCTTGAAACGGCTGTTCCGATGTGTTGGCTGGCGTTGTGACCGGCCAGCCTCGGGTTGGCTCACCCCTCGCTAAGATGCGTTGCCATGACTGAATCTACCCTGTTGCACGAACTGATAGACGTATCGGCGCAGCGCACACCCCAGGCCGTGGCGCTGGTCTGCGACGGCGCACGCCTGAGCTACGCCGAGCTGGCACAGGCACAGAGGCAATTTGCCTGTGGGCTGATGACACTGGGTTGCCAGCGGGGCGAGCGGGTGGCCATCTACCTGGAAAAGCGTTTTGAGACGGTGATTGCCAGCTTTGGCACGGTGGCTGCCGGGCTGGTGTTTGTGCCGGTCAATCCGCTGCTCAAGCCCGAGCAGGTGGCCTACATCCTGCGCGACTGCAATGTGGGTGTGCTGGTCACGTCGCCTGAGCGCCTGATGCTGCTGCAAGACGCGCTGACCCACTGCCCCGACCTGCAGCAGGTGGTGCTGACGGGCGCCGCGGCGACCACGCCCGGGCGCTGGTTGCAGATCGGCTGGCGCGATTTTCTGGCGCGCGAAGGCTGTCAGACCCATCGGGTGATCGATGCCGATATGGCGGCCATTCTTTACACCTCGGGCAGCACCGGCAGCCCCAAGGGGGTGATGCTGTCGCACCGCAACATGGTGGCGGGTGCCAAAAGTGTCGCCAGCTATCTGGATAACCAGCCTGACGACATTTTGCTGGCGGCACTGCCCCTGTCATTTGACGCGGGTTTCAGCCAGCTGACCACGGCGTTTCATGTGGGTGCGCAGGTGGTGTTGCTTAACTATTTGTTGCCGCGCGATGTATTGAAGGCGTTGGTGCAAGAGCGCGTGACCGGCCTGACGGCCGTACCGCCCTTGTATTTGCAGCTGGCACAGCTTGACTGGCCCGCCGACACGCACTTTGCCCTGCGCTATTTCGCCAGTACCGGCGGCCGCATGCCGCTTGAGACGCTGAACTGGCTGCGTTTGCGGCTGCCGCAGGCCCAACCGTTTTTGATGTACGGACTGACCGAGGCCTTCCGCTCCACGTATTTGCCACCCGAACAGGTGGACCGTCGCCCGGACTCGATTGGCCGGGCCATCCCCAATGCCGAGATTCTGGTGCTGCGCCCGGACGGTTCGGTGTGCGATACCGATGAGCCCGGCGAGCTGGTCCACCGGGGTGCACTGGTGGGCATGGGCTACTGGAACGATGCGCCACGCACGGCAGAGCGCTACAAACCCCTGCCGGCAACAATCAGCGCTCGCCAGCCGGGGCTGCAGTTGCCGGAATATGCGGTGTTTTCGGGCGACACGGTGCGTCGCGACGCCGACGGCTACCTGTATTTTGTGGGTCGCAGCGATGACATGATGAAGGTCTCGGGCTACCGTATCAGCCCGACTGAAATCGAAGAAGTGTTGTACAGAACGCAACTGATCAGCGAATGCGCCGTCTTTGGCATCGACCACCCGGTGCAAGGGACTACTATACAAGTCATAGCTGTCAGCGCAGGTGGTGTAAGGGCTACAGTGCTAAAAGACTTATATTTTGAATGTCGGACCCGGTTGCCCGCCTACATGCTGCCGGCGGCCATCGAGCTGGTGGATGGGCCACTGCCGCGCAATCCCAACGGCAAGATCGACCGGCCGTTGCTGGTGGGCTTGTGGCGCGCGCGGCAATCCGCCCCAATTCCTTCCCTGCCTGCACCATGACCATGCGCACTCCCGAATCTTCCAGACCCGCCACGCCGGTCCACGCACCGATGAACCAGTTTGTCCGCCACCAGGGAGAACTGGTGGTGGGCGGGGAGCGACTGTCGCTGTTGGCGGCACGGGTGGGTCAAACACCGTTTTATGCCTACGACCGGGCAGTCATGCTCGCCACCCTGAGCACGCTGCGCGCGGCGATTCCGGCCGGGGTCAAACTGCATTACGCGATGAAGGCCAACCCGATGCCGGCGCTGCTGTCCTGGCTGCTGCCGCGGGTCGATGGGGTCGATGTGGCTTCTGCTGGTGAGCTCAAACTGGCACTCGATGCCGGTGCCGATGCGTCGTGCATCAGCTTTGCCGGGCCGGGCAAGCGTGCGTCCGAACTGCGTCAGGCGGTGGCGGCGCGGGTGCTGGTCAACATCGAATCCCCGCGCGAAGTGCCGCTGTTACATCAGATTTCTGCCGAGCTGGGGCTGCCCGCGCGGGTGGCAGTGCGCGTCAACCCGGACTTTGAGCTGAAAAGTTCGGGCCTGCGAATGGGTGGGGGTGCCACACCGTTTGGCGTGGATGCGACGCTGGTGCCGGCGTTGCTGGCCGAGATCGGGCGCGCGGGCCTTGATTTTGAAGGGTTTCACTTTTATCCGGGGTCGCAATGCCTGCAGGCCAGCGCCATTGGCGAGGCCATGAACAACTGCTACGCCCTGGCCTTGCGCCTGGCGCAGCACGCGCCAGCTCCGGTCAAGCTGATCAATCTGGGCGGCGGACTGGGCATTCCATACTTTCCTGGTGACCAGCGGCTGGACCTGGCCCCGCTGAGCGACACCCTGGCCCAGTTGGCGCAGCGGGCAGGTTCCGACGTGCCAGGCGCTTCGCTGGTGCTGGAACTCGGGCGCTACCTGGTGGGAGAGGCCGGTGTTTACGTGGCGCGGGTGATCGACCGCAAACGCTCGCGCGGCAAGGTTTTTTTGGTCACCGACGGTGGGCTGCACCAGCATCTGGCTGCCACCGGCAATTTTGGCCAGGTGTTGCGCAAAAATTATCCTGTTGCCATTGGCAGTCCGGCGGACCCCCTGGTGCGCGAGCTGGCCTCGGTGGTGGGGCCGTCGTGTTCGCCGCTGGATGTGCTGGCCGATGGCATGGACCTGAGTGTGGCGCAGGTTGGCGATCTGGTGGTGGTGTTTCAGTCTGGGGCTTACGGTGCCAGCGCCAGCCCACAAGGTTTTTTGGCGCATCCGGCCTGTGTTGAAGTGCTGGTGTAGTTGATGCAAGTGGCCCGGTTCACGGTGGCCTTGCTCTGTCTGGCGGCGGGCAGTGTGCTGGCCTGGCATCACCCGTTGTGGCCGGTGTCCGTGCTGCTGCTGTTTGGCCTGTGGTGCGTGGTGGCGGTGTGGCGACCGTCGTGGTGGTTGTTTGCTGTGCCGGCGTTGTTGCCGTTGCTGAATTTTTCGCCCTGGACCGGCTGGCTGATGGTCGAAGAGTTTGACTTGTTGCTGCTGGCCACCCTGGCAGGCGGCTATTTCCAATTGGCGATCCACGCGTCGGCTGGCCGCAACAGCCGCTATTCGGACTGGCTGGCGCGCTGGCTGGTAGTTCTAGGCCTGCTGGGTTTGCTGGGGCTATGGCGCGGACTGCTGGACAGTGGCTCGTTGTCACTGGACTGGTTTGACGGGTACGCCGACGCGGCCAACAGCCTGCGGGTTTTCAAGAGCCTGGGGTTTGCGTTGCTGTTGTGGCCCTTGTTGCGCCGCGACATGCTGCTTGACCAGGCGCGCGCCGGGGTTTTGCTGGCAGCTGGCATGGTGGCGGGGCTGACGCTGGTGGCATTGGCGGCCCTGTGGGAGCGCGCTGCATTTCCTGGCGTGTTTGACTTTTCCACCCATTACCGCACCGTGGCACTGTTTTGGGAGATGCACGTCGGTGGCGCTGCGATTGATGCGTATCTGGCGCTTGCGACACCGTTTGCCGTGTGGGCCTTGCGGCAGGCGCGCCGGCCGCTGAGCTGGTTGATGGCTGCCTTGTTGCTGCTAGGGGTGGTGTATGCCGGCTTGACCACTTTTGCGCGCGGAGTGTA
Organism: Rhodoferax sp.; assembly: GCA_020048295.1. The sequence continues at coordinate 3,938 of JAIFMT010000129.1, read as the reverse complement.
TCTGGCGGTCGCCGCGCCAGCGCTGTTGCTGGGGGTTTTGCTGTGGCTGCAAGCGCACCCGGCCAGAACGCGCGCCTTGCTGGATCGGGTGCGCCTGGCGGGCTGGTTTTCGGGCTGGCGCGTCAAGGGGGGTGCCGCGCTGGCCGTGGCGATTGTTTTGGAGGTGGCGGCGGTTTTGGGGGGTGGCAATTTCATGGCCGAGCGTCTGGCCGATGCGGGGCAAGACCTGGGCAGCCGCCTCGTGCATTGGCAACATGGCCTGGGCTTGCTGCAAACGCCGACTGACCAGTGGCTGGGCATCGGACTCGGACGGTTACCGGCCAACTACGCGCAACGGGTCCCCGAGGGTGAATTTCCGGGCCAAGTGCGTTGGGCCAGCGAAACTGCGCCTGGGCAGGCTGCCAATGCTTTTGTGACCGTGAGTGGCCCCAAGACGCTGAAAAAACTGGCGGGCAGTTTTGAGCTGACCCAGCGCGTCAGCCACATTCAGCCTGGGCTGCATCGCGTTCGGCTGGCTGCGCGCGTTTGGAACGAGGCTGTGCTTGAGCTGTATTTGTGCGAGCGGCATTTGCTGTATGACCGCAACTGCCAGGCCGCTTTGGTCAGGCTCAAGCCAGTGTTGGCTGATGGTGTGGCCGTCTGGCAACCGCTCACCGTGGTGCTCAGAGGTCCGCCAGTCAGCCCTGGCACGGGGTTTGCACCGCGATTGATGATGTTTTCGGTGGGGCTGCTCAATGCCGACGTGCGGGTTGACCTGGACAACATTCAACTGTTTGGTCCCGACGGCGCAACGGTATTGAGCAATGGTGATTTTGCACAAGGGCTGGCACATTGGTTTGGTGCGGCGCAGTCATACTTTTTGCCTTGGCATCTGGACAATCTGTATCTGGAAATACTGGTTGAGCGGGGCGTGCTGGGTTTGCTGCTGCTGTTGGCATCGGTGATTTTTGTGCTGTGGCACCTGGTGGGCGGGCGTGCCCGTCACGCTGGCGTGGCACCCTACCTCGCAGCCGCTTTGGCCGGTGCGCTGCTGATGGGGCTGGTGAGCAGCATCATGGATGTGCCCCGAGTGGCATTTTTGTTGTGTTTATTCACCTTGTTTGGCGCTCAACTCGATGCGCGAGCCACCAGATACGTGCAATAAGTGGCGTTGGGTCACATTTTTTATTCATAATGAGAAGAACTCGTAAAGACTAAAGGGAATGGTTTATGAAAATTACAGTCATCGGCACCGGCTATGTGGGCTTGGTTTCTGGGACTTGCCTGGCGGAAGTCGGTAACGATGTCTTGTGTCTGGATGTCGATCCGGCCAAGATCAAAATCCTTGAAGAGGGCGGTATCCCGATCTTTGAGCCTGGCCTGCAGGACATGGTGCGGCGCAATGTCGCCGCCGGGCGCTTGCACTTCACCACCGATGTTGAGCGGGCGGCCCATTTTGGCGCCATCCAGTTCATCGCGGTGGGCACGCCGCCGGACGAGGATGGCTCGGCCGACATGCAGTACGTCACGGCTGCAGCGCGCAATATCGGGCGCTACATGAGTGATTACAAGGTGGTGGTTGACAAGAGCACCGTGCCAGTGGGCACCGCCGATGCCGTGCGGGCAGCCATCGCGCAAGAGCTGGCGCTGCGCGGTGCCGACACCGCTTTCAGCGTGGTGTCCAACCCGGAGTTCCTCAAGGAAGGCGCAGCCATTGAAGACTTCATGAAGCCCGACCGGATTGTGGTGGGGTGTGACGATGAGCGGGCGGCGCAACTCATGCGTGCGCTGTATGCGCCATTTCAGCGCAACCATGACCGGCTGATCGTGATGGACGTGCGCAGTGCCGAGCTCACCAAATACGCGGCCAACGCCATGCTGGCCACGCGCATCAGTTTCATGAACGAGTTGGCCAACCTGGCAGAAAAGCTGGGCGCGGATATTGAGAGCGTGCGCCGTGGCATTGGTAGCGACCCGCGCATTGGCTACGACTTTTTGTATGCCGGTGCGGGCTATGGCGGCTCGTGTTTTCCCAAGGATGTCAAAGCGCTGATCAAGACCGCCATGATTGATGGCGGCATGGATCTGAAAGTCCTCAACGCCGTTGAAGCCGCCAACGATGCCCAAAAACATGTTCTTGGCAGCAAAGTGATGTCGCGTTTTGGCAACAATCTGCAAGGCAGGCATTTTGCGCTGTGGGGATTGGCTTTCAAGGCCAACACCGACGACATGCGCGAGGCCACCAGCCGCGAAGTCATCAAAGACCTGCTGGCCGCGGGGGCCACTGTCACTGCCTACGATCCGGTGGCCATGGCCGAGGCCCGTCATTGCTTTCCTGACACGCCAGGGCTGAACTACGCAGCCAATCAGACCGCGGCGCTTGACGGTGCCGATGCGCTGGTCATTGTGACCGAATGGAAAGAGTTCCGCAGTCCGGATTTCAGCGCCGTGAAAGACAAGCTGAAAGCACCAGTGATTTTTGACGGTCGCAATCTTTACGATCCCAAATTGTTACGCAGCATGGGTTTTGAGTATTTCGCCATTGGTCGCTGAGTTGCTTCTGGGCTGAGCGCTGCCATGATCAAAATATTCAACCACTACTTTCATAAGCGAACGCTGCTGCAAATCGCGTTTGACCTGGCTTTGTTGGCGCTGTTGATGTTCTCCCTGGCGGTGACCAGGTCGCTTCATCCGTTTGGTGAAAGCTCGCTGTTTGTTGATGCCTATATCAGTCTGGCTTTCGGGCTGCTGCTGCTGAGCGCTGCCTTTGGTTTTTATCAGCGCGGTGGGCAACGGACTTTTGTCCAAACGGCTGCCCGGAGTCTGTTGTTGTGGCTGTTGATGTTGCCGCTGGTTTATTTCGTATCACGCCACTTTGCTGATTCCCAGCGCACCGGACTGAGCTTTGCCGTTGCGTTGCTGATTGTGCTGGCGCTGCGCGCTTACCTGTTGCACACGAAAAACTCGGTCAATCTGCGCCAGCGCGTGTTGATCTTTGGCATTGGTGAGCGTGCCCAGCTGGTAGGAAAGACCTTGAAGCAGTCCGACCCGAATGTCGATTTGATCGGCTATTACGCCGGCCCCAACGAGGCCGATGCCAAAGAATCGCCATGGGGACTGTTGTCAATGACCAATTCATTGACTGACATTGTCATGGACGAGCAGGTGGACGAAATCGTGGTGGCCTTGACCGAACGGCGTGGCGGCAGCATGCCCATGCGCGAACTGCTCGACTGCAAGCTCAAAGGGGTGCGGGTGGTTGACATTGCCACTCATTTTGAGCGCACTCTGGGGCAAATCAGGCTCGAATCGGTGTCTGCCGGCTGGCTGATTTTTGGCGATGGCTTTGGCTCGGGCTGGTTGCGGGCGGCGGTCAAGCGGCTATTTGACATTGGCTGTGCAACTGTTCTGTTGGTGCTGGCCTTGCCCGTCATGCTGCTCACCGCGCTGCTGATCGTGCTGGAAGATGGTTTTCCGGTGCTGTATTTTCAGGAGCGTGTCGGGCTCAATGGTCGGCTTTTTAATGTGGTGAAGTTTCGCAGCATGCGCGTGGATGCCGAAAAAGACGGCAAGCCGCGCTGGGCCGCAGCCAAGGATGACCGCGTGACTCGCGTGGGCCGGGTGATTCGCAAGCTGCGCATTGACGAGTTGCCGCAGTTGTTCAGCGTGCTGGGTGGCACCATGAGCCTGGTGGGGCCGCGCCCGGAACGGCCATTTTTTGTGGACAAGCTGACGCAGGAAATACCCTATTACGCGGTGCGCCACAGCGTCAAGCCAGGCGTGACCGGTTGGGCGCAGGTGCGCTACCAATATGGTGCATCGGTCGAAGATTCTGCAGAAAAACTGCAATACGACCTGTATTACGTCAAAAATCACAGCCTGTTTCTGGACATTCTGGTGCTGTTTGAAACCGTCGGTGTGGTGCTGATGCGCAAGGGTGCCCAATAAGTGTTTGCGCA
>JAIFMT010000019.1 GCA_020048295.1 Rhodoferax sp. | reverse complement strand
TTGACTTGTGAATACATCGGGTGTCCATGGAGCCGAACGCATGGGGTCAGGTCCAACTGCCATGGATAGACAACCACCCCAAATCATGAAAATAGCCGTCATAGCGGGCCACGACCCGCAATCCACCCCCCGGATTCATGGATCCCGGGTGCTGAAACCCCGGGCTCGATCCGGGGACGGGATGACAGCAGCGCATTTCCACGTTAACACGCCAACATGAAGTCAATTCGAGCCTGACCCGGGCCAGGCTTGATCTAAGTCACAGTATTGCGGCCGTCACCGCCGTGCCGATCACGCCATCAACTGCACATTGCCGCCGGCGGCGGTGGTGTTGATGGTGATGGTTTGCTCGGCGCAAAAGCGGACCAGGTAGTGCGGCCCGCCGGCTTTCGGGCCGGTGCCGCTTTGGCCTTCACCGCCAAATGGCTGCACGCCCACCACCGCACCGATCTGGTTGCGGTTGATATAAACGTTGCCAATGTGCGCGGCGCGCGCCAGCTGCTGCGCGCGGCTGTCGATGCGTGTCTGGATGCCGATGGTCAGGCCATAGCCCAGCGCGTTGATTTGCGCAATCACCGCCAGCGGGTCGCCGCTCCAGCGCACGATGTGCAGCACCGGGCCAAAGATCTCTTCTTTCAGGTCGCTGATGGCAGCCACCTCAAAGGCCTGTGGCGACATCAGATTTGCTACTTTTGATGTAGCTTCCAGCGCAGATGGGTATTGGGCTAAACCCCCACTTTCCTTATAAACCAGTGGCGGATCGGCCAGCACGTTGATGGCTTCTGATTTCAGCCGCGCGATGTGCCGCGCAATGCCGTCAAACGCCTCAGCGTCAATCACCGGGCCGACATCGGTGGCCAGGTCGGACGGGTCGCCACAGCGCAGTTCACGCGCCGCGCCGCTAATCATTTCAATGACGACGTCGGCTATTTCCGCATGCACGCACAGCAGCCGCAACGCCGAGCAGCGCTGCCCAGCACTTCTGAAGGCTGACTGCATGACCGCATCACACACCTGCTCGGGCAGGGCGGTGCTGTCCACCAGCATGGCGTTGATGCCGCCAGTCTCGGCAATCAGCGGGACGATCGGGCCGTCTTTGGCGGCCAGCGCGCGATTGATGGTCTTGGCCACGGCGGTTGAGCCGGTGAACACCACCCCGGCAATGCCTGGGGCCGCCACCAGCGCGGCACCCACCGTTTCGCCCGGGCCGTGCAACAGTTGCAACGCCCCCTCTGGCACGCCAGCGGCGTGCAGCAGTTTTACCGCCGCAAGCGCCACGCCCGGGGTTTGTTCGGCCGGTTTGGCCAGCACGCTGTTGCCAGTGGCCAGCGCCGCGGCAACCTGCCCGATAAAAATAGCCAGCGGAAAGTTCCATGGGCTGATGCACAGCCACGGCCCGCGTGGCCTCAGCGTCAATTCGTTACTCTCGCCGGTGATGCCTAGCAATTGACCACTTTCAAAGCCGGGCAAGGTCTGCGGCTGCATGATGCGCTCGGCCTGCGCGGCGTAGTAGCGCATGAAGTCAATCGCCTCGCGCACCTCGCTCACCGCATCGTTCCAGGTCTTGAACGCCTCGCGCACCAGCAGTGCGCAAAAGCGTGGCAGCTCGGCTTGCAGCGCATCGGCCGCCCGGCGCAACATCGCGGCCCGCTCAGCAACCGGCACTTTGCTCCATTGTTTGTAGCTTTCAGCGCTTGCTTCTATTGCGCTAGAGGCCAATTTGGCATCAAACTCTGGCACGGTTGGAACGGTGACACTGGCGTACGCCCCGAGCAGCGGGTCGCGCATGGCGGGCAGGGTCAGGTCTAGCCCGCAGCTGTTGGCGCGCTGCAGGCCAAACAGGTCGGGCGGCAGCGGCAGTGACGCGTGTGGCTCCAGCCGCAAGGGCGATATCAGCAGCTCGTTGATTGGCACGCGCTCATCAGCCAGCTGGTGGACGAATGACGAGTTGGCACCGTTTTCCAGCAAGCGTCGCACCAGGTAGGCCAGCAAATCCTTGTGCGCACCCACCGGCGCATAAACGCGGCAGGCCACCTGCGGATTTTTCAGCACTTCGCCATAAATGCCCTCGCCCATGCCGTGCAGGCGCTGCAATTCAAAGCGTGTGCCGGCGTGAAGCGTGTCGGCAGCGGCGGGCTGCTGTGGCGTGCTGTGCAAGCGGGGCTGGCTGGCCATCTGCAAAATCGCTGCCACGGTGGTGGCGTTGTGGGTGGCAAATTGCGGGTAGATGGCATCGGGTGCGTCCAGCAGTGCGCGGGCGCAGGCCAGGTAACACACGTCGGTGTGGTGCTTGTGGGTGAACACCGGATAGTGCGCCAAGCCCAGCTCTTGCGCGCGCTTGATTTCCGCGTCCCAGTACGCGCCTTTGACCAGCCGGCACATCAGCCGCAACCGGTAGCGCCGCGCCACGCCGATCACATGCGCCACCAGCCCCAGCGCCGTGGTCTGGTAGGACTGCATGGCCAGACCAAAGCCTCGCCACTGGGGGTAGTGCTGCGCCACCTGCTGCGCCAGCGCCTCAAAGACTTCGAGTGACAGCTCCAGCCGCTCCACCTCTTCGGCATCAATGGTGAGGTTGATGTTGGCCTGCGCGGCCTGCGCGCACAAGCCCCACACGCGCGGCACCAGCTCGGCCATCACCCGCGCAAGCTGCGCGGCCTCGTAGCGCGGGTGCAGCGCGCTAAGCTTGATAGATATACCATCATTTAGCTCGCAAGCCCTTTTTGTGTCTGCGCTGACAGCTATAGCTGAAATAGCACTCTGGTAGCTCGCCAGGTGCGCCAGTGCGTCGGCATCGGTGCGCGCACCTTCGCCCAGCATGTCGTAGCTGTAGCGCAACTGGGGGTTTTTGCGGCGCGCTGAATCGGCCTCTTTCAAACCCTCGGCGATGCTCTGGCCCAGCACAAACTGGCGGCCCAGCAATTGCACCGCGCGCAAAGTGGCAGCCACCACCGTGCGCGCCCCCAGTTTGGCAATCAGCCCGGGCGCGCTGGATGCCGCGCTGCCGGGCGCTGCAGGCAAAAAATGCTTGCTCATGGCAATGGCCGTGCTTGACAGCCTGGAGAGCACCTTGTCGCTGCTGCCTTCAAAGTCGGCCCGCCCCAGTTGGTCGGCGGTGAGCGCGATGGCGGTTTCGGCATCAGGCACGCGCAGCAGCGCTTCGGCCAGCCGCATCAGCGCCAGCCCTTCGGCGCTGGAGATCGGGTACTCCTTGAGCAGACTCTCCATCGCCCAAAATGGCGGCGGATTGTCGCGCACCGCCTGTATCCACGGCAGCGCCATGCGTGACAGCGCCGCCCAATCGAGCGACTCCTTGAGCGATGCCAGGCATTGCGAGACCCCACTGGCCTCGGGGCGATAAGGATTTTCCAGACGTTGTGAAAGCAGCATGAAGCACTCCAAAAGCAAACGAATGCACTATGTTCGTCGTTTCAAAACTTAATTTCTCACTGATTTTCTCGTAAATGGTAGTGATTTATTCTATGCAACAGTCTCGATCTCGGGGTTTATACGGGTGTCAACAACCGCGCTGCGCCGCTTGATAATGTTGCCATCATGTTGCTTCGCAGGCTACTCCCCTTTTTCAGACGCTGGCACGCGGCTTGGCTCGGGTGTGTGCTGCTTTGCAGCGGCATCGCACAAGCGACCATGGCGCTGCCGGCTGAAACGGCGCCACGCGTCATCAAGGTGGGGGTGTACGCCAATGCACCCAAGATTTTTCTGGACGAAAGCGGCCGGCTCAGCGGGATTTTTGGCGACCTGCTGCTGGCCATGGCCGAGCGTGAGCATTGGGCGCTCCAGCCCATTCGCTGCGAATGGCAGGACTGCCTGGACTCGTTGCAGTCCGGCGGCATCGACCTGATGCCCGATGTGGCATTTACCGACCAGCGCGGGCAAATGTTTGACTTTCCCAACACCGCCACCCTGCTGAGCTGGTCGCAGTTGTACAAACCGCGTGGTGTGGCCATCAACAGCATGCTCGACCTGGCTGGCAAGCGGGTGGCCGTGGTCACCGGTTCGGTGCAGGAGTCGGGACTGCGCAGCATGCTGCAGAGCTTTGGCGTCCAGGCCGAGCTGGTGCCGGTGGAGTCGTTCCAGGCGGGCTTTGAATTGACGGCTGCGCATCTGGCCGATGCCGTGGCCAGCAACCGCTTTTATGGCGACCTGCAGGCACCCAAATTCCAGCTGGAGCCCACCGCCGTGGTGTTTCAGCCGGCACAACTGTATTACGCCACGCCAAAGGGCAAGAACGCCGATTTGCTCAAGGCCATCGACCTGCACCTCAAGGCCTGGCAGGCGCAGGCGGACTCACCCTACACACAAGCCCTGGAGCATTGGCTGCGGGTACCCCAACCGTTTCGGGTACCGGTCTATCTGTGGTGGACGCTAGGCGCGACGGTGGCGCTGCTACTGCTGACGCTGCTGGCCATGCACTGGTTGCGCCGGCAGGTGGCGCTGCAAACCGCGCACCTGCACGCCAGTGAAAACCGGCTCAACACCATTCTTGACACTGTGGATGCCTTCATCTACATCAAAGACACCGACCTGCGCTACCAGTATGCCAACAGCCGGGTCTGCGCGCTGTTTGGCAAGCCTGCGGCCGAGGTCATCGGGCAAAGCGACAGCGCTTTTTTTGACAGCGCCACAGCCACCAAACTGCGCGTCAATGACCTGCGCGTCATTGAAAACGGCGAACGCGTTGAAGAAGAGGAAATCAACCGCAGCCCGGATGGCACTGCAGAAAACAGTTTTTTGACGGTCAAGCTGCCCTTGCGCCGTCCCGATGGCAGCATTTACGCCCTGTGTGGCATCTCCACCGACATCACCAAACGCAAGCAGTCCGAAGAAGCCATTCACCTGCTGGCGTTTTACGACCCGCTCACCGGCCTGCCCAACCGCCGCCTGCTGCAAGACCGGGTGCAACAGCAGCTCGGCAACATGCAGCGCCACCCGCAAGGGGCTGCCTTGCTGTTCATTGATGTGGACAATTTCAAGGACATCAACGACACGCAAGGTCACGCCGCCGGCGACACGCTGTTGTGCCAGGTGGCCAGCCGCATTGGCCACTGCATCCGCGCCCAGGACACGCTGGCGCGCCAGGGTGGCGACGAATTTGTGGTGATGCTCGCTGGGCTGCACACCTCCGCCTCCGAGGCCGCCGCGCAAACCTTGCACACGGCACAGAAGATCTTGACCCAGCTGCGCCAGCCCTACACGCTGGGCGGCCAGCCTTGCCAAAGCAGTGTCAGCATTGGCGTGGCCCTGATCGATGCCAGCACCAGCAGCAAAGACCATGCGCGCGAGGAGCTGTTCAAGCAGGCCGACCTGGCCATGTACCAGGCCAAGGCCGACGGCCGCAACACCTTGCGCTTTTTCAACCCCGCGATGCAGGCGCAGGTGATTGCCCGCACCTCGCTGGAAGCTGACTTGCAGCGTGCCCTGCAGGCGCAGGAGTTCGTTCTGCACTACCAGCCGCAGGTGGGCGACGGCGGGCAGACGCTGGGCTTTGAGGCGTTGGTGCGCTGGCAGCACCCGGTGCGCGGTCTGGTGCCGCCCAACGCCTTCATTGCCGCCGCCGAGACATGTGGCGCCATTCTGCCGCTGGGACGCTGGATTTTGACTTGCGCCTGCCAGCAACTGGTGGCCTGGGCCGCGCAGCCGACGCAGCGCCATTGGACGATTGCGGTGAACGTCAGCGCGCAGCAATTCAAGCAAAGTGATTTTGTCGCCCAGGTGCAGGCGGTGCTGACCGAGACCGGTGCCGACCCGACCCGGCTGGAACTGGAGCTGACCGAGAGCCAGCTGATTGACGATGTGGAAGGCGTGATCGCCAAAATGACCGCGCTAAAAAACCTCGGCGTGTACTTGTCGCTGGACGACTTTGGCACCGGTTATTCGTCGCTGAACATGCTCAAGCGGCTGCCGCTGGACCAACTCAAGATCGACCAATCGTTTGTCAAGGACATGCTAATTGACCCACAAGATGCCAGCATCATCCGCGCCATCATCACCATGGGCGACAGCCTGTCGCTCGATGTGATTGCTGAAGGCGTGGAGCGGCCCGAGCACCGCGATGCGCTGCTGGCCATGGGTTGCCACCACTTTCAGGGCTACCTGTTTGGCCGGCCGGCACCCCTGGCGCACACCTGACCGGCGGCACTCCCCACCATGCAAACCTTGCGTACTCGCACCTTGCCCTTGCTGCTGCGGCTGCTGCTGCCATTGGTGTTGCTGGTGGTGGTTGCCGGCAGCGTGCGCACCGCCTTGCTGTGGCGCGACCAGGTGCATGATGCCCAGCAAAATACCCGGAAATTTGTGACTGATTTCCAGAACCTGTATGGACCGCGCCTGGCTGAGCTGCAACAGCTGGGGCAATTGGCGGCACTGCAGGCCATTCTGGACCGGGCTGTGGCTGAGTACCCGCAAATTGCGCGCATTTCCTGGCACAGCGGCAGCGGTGACACACTGCAGGCGCACGGTGCCGCAGTGACATTGACAACACCCGCGTGGGTCGGCTGGTTGCAAGACATTGACGACATGCCCAATGCACTGCGTGACAGCACCCAAAGCTTCTCCGTCGCCAAGCCGGGGCTGGCGGCGGGCAGCCTGACGCTGACGATGAACGCGGTGCCCGAGATCAACCGCATCTGGCAGTCGGTGCGGGTGCAGATTGGCACCGTCACCGGCGTGTTGATCGTCCTGATTGCGCTGATTCCGCTGGCCCTGCTGAGCAGTCTGCGCGGCCTGACGCAGTTGAGCCGGGCAGCGCAGTTGCTGCCCAAGCAGCCTGACCTGCGCATCAGCCCGGCTGGCGCACGCGAGGTGCAGCAACTCGCCCACGCTTTCAATGCCATGGCCGACCAGTTGCAGCAGGCGCACATGCTGGCACAGCAGCAGCTGGCGCAAACCAGCTGGGTGGCAGCCCATGACGCGCTGACCGGCCTGCCCAACCGCAACCTGCTGGCCGACCGGTTGCAGCAGGCGCTGCACCGCTGTGAGCGGCATCAGGAACTGCTTGGCCTGTGCTTTATCGACCTGGACCACTTCAAGCCCATCAATGACCTTCACGGTCACAAAGTGGGCGACGAGGTGCTCAAGGCCGCCGCCGCACGCATGCAGGCTGAGCTGCGCGACACCGACACGCTGGCGCGCGTGGGCGGCGACGAGTTTGTGCTGCTACTGACCAGTCTGCAGGAACCGCTGGAGGCGTTGACCATCATCGAGCGCGTGCTGGTCACCCTGCGGCAACCGATCACAGTGGATCATGTGGTGGCCAAAATATCAGGCAGCGCCGGCCTGACGCTGCAACGGCCACCCGATGCCCTGGGCAGTGAGCGCATCCGCGATGCCGACCTGCTGCTGCGCCAGGCCGACCAGGCCATGTACCAGGCCAAGCAAGCCGGACGCGACTGTGTGCGGGTCTGGCAGTCTGAACAGGCCGAGGCCATCAACAGCCAACAACATTGGGTCGAGCGACTGAGCCGTGCCGCGCGCGACGGCGAACTGCGGCTGCACTACCAGCCCAAGGTGCATCTGACCTCGGGTGCGGTGGTCGGGCTCGAAGCCCTGGTGCGCTGGCAGCACCCCGAGCGCGGGCTGCTGCTGCCGCTCGAGTTTTTGCCGCTGGTGGAGAACACATCGGCCATTGTTGACATTGGCAACTGGGTGATGAATGAGGCGCTGCGCCAGATGAGCGAGTGGGTGCAGGCCGGTCACGGCTGGCCGGTCAGCATCAACGTGGCGGCGCGGCAGCTGATGCAAGCCGATTTCATTGCCTGCCTCAGCGCTGCGCTATTGCAATCGCCGCACGTCAAGCCGGACTGGCTGACCCTGGAGATTCTGGAAACCAGCGCACTCGACGATCTGGCGCAAGTGAGCGCCACCGTGCGCGACGCGCAGTCGCTGGGTGTGCATTGCTCGCTGGACGACTTTGGCACCGGCTACTCGTCCTTGAGCTACCTCAAGGAGCTGCCAGTGCACGAGATCAAGATCGACCAGAGTTTTGTGCGCGACATGCTTGACGACACCGGCGACCTGGCGCTGGTGGAAGGTGTCATCAGCCTGGGGCAAGTGTTTGGCCGCCAGATCGTTGCCGAAGGCATGGAAACGCCCGAGCACGGCGTGTTGCTGGTGCGACTGGGCTGCCCCGTGGCGCAGGGCTGGGCGATCGCCCGGCCGATGCCGGCTTCCGCAGTCACCGCCTGGGTAGCGGGCTTCAAGCCCAATCCGCTGTGGCAGCAGTGGGGCGATGTGCCTTGGGATCTGAATGACCTTCCTCTGCTGGTGGCGCGCCGCGACCACCTGAAATGGGTCGAGCATGTGATGGATGCACTGGAAGGCAAGCCACTGCGCCTGTCGCCCGATGAACTGGCGCTGCACACCCATTGTCGTTTTGGCCAGTGGTATCAGGGAGCGGGACGGCAACAGTATCGGCACTTGAGCGCTTTCAAGGCAATCCACCCGGTGCACCGCGAGGTACACCGGCTGGGCCGCGAGATCATCCGCCTGCAGGGTGCGGGCCAACTGCCGCAAGCGCAACTGGCCGCGCAGAGCCTGCTGACCTGCAAAACCCGCATGCTGCAGCACCTGGACCACCTGCAGCGCGAAGTGCTGACGCAAGACCATGGCTGACGCGTGCCACCCGTCGCTGGACCGCATCGACCAGAAAATCCTGCAAGCGCTGCAGCAAGACGGCCGCATCAGCAACCTCAAACTGGCTGAAGCCGTGGCCCTGTCACCCACCGCCGTGCTGGCGCGGGTGCAACGGCTCACCAAAGAAGGCGTGATCACAGGCTACGAAGTGCGCCTCGACGCCAACAAGCTGGGGGCCGGGCTGATGGTGTTTGTTGAGGTGCTGCTCGACAAAACCACCGCCGGCGTGTTGGAGGCCTTCAAGGCGGCCGTGCAGGTACGCCCCGAAATTCTGGAATGCCATATGGTGGCCGGTGGCTTTGACTACCTGCTGAAAACCCGCATGGCCGACATGAATGCCTACCGCGAATTTGCCGGCAGCGTACTGTGGCAACTGCCCGGCGTGCGCGAAACTCGCACCTACGCAGTGATGGAAGAGGTGAAAAACACCACCCAATTGCCGCTGAAATCTTGAAAAGGGGCGCTCTGGCACTGCCAGAGGATGGGCAACACCCGCCGGACTGTGCGCTGGCGAACCGACGTGCTTGGACGGCACAGGCACGCTCGGGCTTTCACCAGAAAGACACCATGAACCCGATCAAACTGATAGGTATTTTGCTGATTGCCGCCGGGGCACTGGGCCTGGCCTATGGTGGTTTCAGCTACCCCAAGGAAACCACCGCTCTGAAGCTGGGCACGCTGGAGCTCAAGGTGCAAGAGACAAAAACGGTGAGTGTGCCGTTGATTCTCAGTGGTGCTGCGATGGTGCTCGGCGTGTTTTTGCTGGTCTTCAACCGCAAGTGATACCGTCAACGCGCGTTGGCTTACAGCCAGCGCGCCCAGAGCTGCGCCAGCCACTCCTTGAGCTGGGACTGCAGCGGACGCTGTGGCCAGGTTTGCGGGTTGATGGCGCTGGAGGCGGCCATATCCCGGTCAAAAATGGCCAGCATTTGTGCGCCAAAATCCACACCGACAATGACGGCGTTGAGCTCGTCGTTGTCCGTGAAGCTGCGCCAGTCGAGGTTGGTTGAGCCGACGGTTGACCAGACCCCGTCAATCACGGCGGTCTTGGAATGCAGCAAGGCACCACCCCGCTCATAAATCCGCACACCGCCCGCCAGCAAGTTGGCGTAATGGGCACGCCCGGCATGCCATACCAGCGCCGAGTCGGAGTACCCTGGCAATATCAGCCGGACGTCCACGCCGCGCGCCACTGCATCCAATAGCGCCTTGATCAGCTGCGGATCAGGCACAAAATAGGCGTTGGTCAGGTACACCTGTTTTTCAGCATTGCCAATGGCCGACAGGAGCGTGAGGTAAATCAGGCTGTAAGGGTCGTCCGACGTGCTGCCAATGGCACGAATCATGTCTTTTCCCATCACCGACAAGGCCGGAAAATAGGTTTTGGCTGCCAGCGTCGGCCCATGCTGCTTGTTCCAAGTTTGCATAAACAACTGCTGCAATTCAGCCACCACCGGGCCCTCCAGCCGCAGGTCGGTGTCGCGCCAGGCAGCGGTTGTCGTTTTGGCCTTTTTGCTGCGCCGGATGATCGCGCCCGACGAATACACGCTGCTGATGTTGATGCCCCCCAGGAAAGCGATGCGCCCATCGACAATCAACAGCTTGCGATGGTCCCGGTTGTTGATCAACCATGTCCCGCGTGCCTGCAGCGGGTTGACCGGGTTGAACTCCAGCACGGCCACACCGGCTTGCGCCAACTGGTCAAAATACAGTCTTGGCGTATTGATGCCGCCGACGCTGTCATAAATCACATTGACCTGAACACCCCGGCGCTGCTGTGCCAACAGCTGGTCAGCAAACTGCTGCCCCACCGCGTCATCCTCGATGATGTAAGACTCCAGGTTGATATGGTCTTTGGCCTGTGAAATGGCCGCAAACATGGCCGCGTAGGTGGCCGGGCCGTCTTGCAGCAAAGTGGCCTTGTTGCCCACCGTCAGTGGGCTGCCGGTGATGGCCTGCTCCAGGGCAATCTGCTTTTCCAGAATATCCATGTCGCCAGACTTGCGCTTGAGTTCTGCCAGGATGGCAGCACTCTTGGTGCGCGACAGCGGGCCGAGCACACTGTCAAACTGCGCCGCCTGTGCGGTGTGGCGTTGCAGGATCGTCTGGGTGTCGGGCAACTCGGCACAGCCTGCCACGCTAAAAGCGGCCAGCGTCAACAGCACGAGGCATCGACGCGTCTGGTTGAGAAAATGCAGCATGATGAGTGTCTGGCAATGGGATGCGCAAGACTACTGACTCTGCCGGGGGATTTCGGTGCGCTGGCACACCGACGCGGTCAACCCGCCCGGACATCATCGCCGCAGCTGCTTGCATTCATCAGCAACGTCGCCTGACAGCCGCCGGTGGTAAGCCAATGCCCACGGGCATTTTCAACTTTGAAGGATGACCATGTCCCCGGATTCTGCCCCTCTGTCGGGTTCACTCGTGGTCGTCAGCGAGGACGACAGCCTTGGCGAGAGCCAACGCCAGGAAGCGCAGCTCATCGCCGGCGCGCTGCAAAAAGCCATCCTCAGCAGCGCCAATTTTTCCAGCATCGCCACCGATGCCAAGGGTGTCATCCAGATCTTTAACGTCGGGGCCGAGCGCATGCTGGGCTACGCAGCCGCAGATGTGGTCAACAAGATCACGCCGGCCGACATCTCTGACCCGCATGAACTGATCACCCGGGCCAGGGCCTTGAGCATCGAGCTTGAAACATCGATTGCGCCCGGCTTCGATGCCCTGGTGTTCAAGGCATCGCGCGGCATCGAAGACATTTATGAACTGACCTACATCCGCAAGGATGGCAGCCGTTTTCCCGCTGTCGTGTCGGTTACGGCCTTGCGCGACGAGCACAACGCCATCATTGGTTACCTGCTGATTGGCACCGACAACACGGTGCGAAAGCAGATTGAAGCCGAGCAAAAACTATTGGGCCAACGGCTGCGCGACCACCAGTTCTACACCCGCTCGCTGTTTGAGGCGAATATTGATGCGCTGATGACTACCGATCCGGCCGGCATCATCACCGATGTCAACAAGCAAATGGAATTCTTGACCAGTTGCACCCGCGATGAACTGATTGGCGCGCCATTCAAGAATTACTTCACCGATCCAGCACATGCTGAAGAAGCCATCATGTTGGTGCTGACCAAAAAGAAGGTCACCAACTACGAACTGACTGCACGCAACCGCGACGGCAAGGAGACCGTGGTGTCTTACAACGCGACCACCTTTTATGACCGCGACCGGCGGCTGCAAGGTGTTTTTGCCGCAGCGCGAGACATCACCGAGCGCAAACTGGCCGAAAAGCAGATTCTTGATCTGGCGCTGCACGACTCGCTGACCCGTCTGCCCAACCGGCGCTTGCTCATCGAACGCCTGACGCAAACCATGGCCGCCAGCATCCGCAGCAGTCGCTACAGCGCGCTGATGTTCATGGATCTGGACAACTTCAAACCCCTCAACGACACCCATGGTCATTACGCAGGTGACCTGCTACTGATCGAGGTGGCCAGGCGCATCAGCAGCTGCGTGCGCCAGATCGATGTGGTGGCGCGCTTTGGTGGCGATGAGTTTGTGGTGGTGCTGGGTGAACTCGACCCAGACCGGGCAGGTGCGACCGCACAGTCGCGCCTGGTTGCAGAAAAGCTGCTCGCCACGCTGGACAAACCCTATATCCTGACGCACAAACAGGAAGGCAAGGCAGAAATCACCATCGAGCACCATTGCACCACCAGCATTGGTGTGGTGATGTTTCGCGACCACGAAGGCAATCAGGACGACCTGCTGAAGTGGGCTGATGCAGTGATGTACCAGGCCAAAGAGGCCGGCGGAAATCAGATTCGCTACTACGAGGCCAATCTGAACCCGACCCCAGTCAAGGCTTGAACCCGAGCGCCTTCTTTACGCCGTCACACCCCCAATGAAAGATGCCCCGACATCCGATAGGCGAATGCGGGGCAACAAGCTCTTTGGCCTAAGCTCAGGCGCAAGTGGGTGTGATGCTGTGTCTTGGGGTTACCGCTAGTCAGAGGTCATAGCGATCACGTTCAAGGCCGTACGGCAATTTCGTTTCTGACGGACTTGACATTGGACACACCACGGGCAATGCGTTCAGCTTCGTTCTTCTCAGTGGCGCTTTTTGCAAAGCCCGACAGCATCACAACACCATTGAGGGTTTCGACACTGATCGAGGTGGCGCTAACCAGCTTGCTCTCGGCCATGCGCGCCTTGACCAGAGTAGAAATGCCAACGTCGTCAACGTAGGCGCCGACAGTTTCCTGACCGCGACTGACCGCACATCCGGTGGATGCGAGCAACACGATGGCAGTCATGGCAGCAACAAGGGTGGTTCGAATAAACATAGTGAAACTCCAGTGAATATGGATGGTGAAAGCCCCACCACCTTTGGGCGATCAACCGGGGATTTCCCAGTCTGATGAATGGACTGTAAAAGTTGCCTCAATCCTTGTCGGTGCGCTGGCGCACGCAGCTGGCTGATATGGGGATCACAAAGCAGGTCTTGGCTGGCAGCTCAGTCCACTGCAGCCAATCGCCGGGTTCCAGCAGCGTGGCCTGGCGCTCGGCAGCCGCTTGCAATGCCATCTCATGGGAGGCGCGCAGCAAAACAAAGTGCATGCTGCGCACGCCGCGGTTCAGCGTCAGCTCGGCCTGTGACCAGTGGCCCGGCAGGCAGGGGTTGAACATCAGCGTGCGAGCGCGCTGCGTCAGGCCAAAGATCGATTCGATCGCGGCCCGGTGCATCCAGGCCGCCGCCCCGGTGTACCAGCTCCAGCCGCCGCGCCCGACATACGGTGGCTGGCTGTACACATCGGCCGCCATCACATACGGCTCCAGCCCATACACCGGTCCACGCGTCGGGTGGCTGGCCCGGTGTGCCGGACTCAGGTAGGTGAAATACCGGTAAACGCGATCACCCGCCAGCTCGGCTTGCATGGGTGCGTCCACGGCAGTCGTGCCATCAACCGGCGCGTCCGGCTGGCATCTTGCCAGTTCAGCTTGCGCCATCAGCGCCCAAATGCCGGCGTGGGTGTATTGGCCGCCGTTTTCCCGCACGCCTGGCGGGTAGGCCTGAATGTAGCCGGCGCTAGGCACCGCGTTCACCAGCGGTGGGTCCAGCAGCTTGATCAGTCCGGCCACCGGGTCCACCAGGTGAGACTCCACCGCGGCCATGGCCTGGTGCATCAAGGCCGGTGGTGCCGCCTGCGACAGCACCGCCCAGGCCTGCGCAATCAGGTCGATGCGCCCCTCAGCGCAGGCGCTGGACCCGAGCGCCTGGCCATCGTCAAAAAAAGCACGCTTGAACCACGCGCCATCCCACGCCACGCCCGCGAGATTTTCTTTCCAGCCCAGCGCCGCCTGCTCCCAGCGCTGCGCGCGAAGCCCATCACCGCGGGCGTGGGCAACCGGTGCAAAGTCACTGATCAGCCGACACAAAAACCAGCCCAGCCAGACCGATTCGCCCCGACCCTGGTGCCCCACCCGGTTCATGCCGTCGTTCCAGTCGCCGCTGCCCATCAGCGGCAAGCCGTGGGTGCCGGTGCGCAAACTGCGGTCGATGGCGCGCGCGGCGTGCTCGTACACCGAGGCCTGCTGCGGCGTGATACTGGGCGTGTAGTAGGCAT
Source organism: Rhodoferax sp. (assembly GCA_020048295.1). The sequence goes on along the minus strand of JAIFMT010000019.1, from coordinate 25,745 downwards.
CTTCAGCCCCTTCGGGAATGGCGGCACCGTCGAGAAACGCCACCGGCTCGTCCAGCAAGCTGGCATCCCCCGTGGCTTGCAGGTAGTGCGCACAGGCGACCGCCAGCCACAGCAAATCGTCAGAAAAATGCGTCCGCACGCCACCCCCCAGCGGCGCGTGCCACCAGTGCTGCACATCGCCCTGCATAAACTGCCGCCCGGCGTGGCGCACCACCTGTTGGCGCAGCAGCTCGGGCTTGGCCCACGCCAGTGCCATCACATCCTGTAGTTGATCGCGAAAGCCAGTGGCACCCCCGGCCTGGTAAAAGCCGGACTTGGCCCACACCCGGCACGACAAGGTCTGGTACAGCAACCAGCGGTTGACCAAAGCATCAAGCAACGGATCGGGTGTTTTCACCGTAGTGGCACCCAGCAACTGCTGCCAGTCCGCTTGAACCTGGGACAGCCGTTCGCCGGGTGCACTCAACGCGGCCTGGGCCAGCAGCACGCGGGCAGCACTGGCGCTGGCGGCGTAACCCAGCAAAAAGGTGCGCTCTACCGAATGGCCAGCGGCCAAGGTTAGCCGAATCGACAGCGCAGCGCAGGGGTCCAGCCCGTCACCGCTGCGCTGACCGAAATGGTCGGGCAGCACCAGCAACCCGCGTGCGTCAAAACACTCGCGCCGGTCGCAGGTCCAGTCGTCATGATCGAGTGGGCTGTCGGCCACACCCAAAAAGGCCGTGCCGTCGCCAAACCCGGCCGCACGCTCGCGCTGGGTGCACAGCAAGGCGAGCAGCGATGGCGAGCTGGCAGACAAAAGCACCGGCTGGTGCCAGCAGGCAGTGCGTGCAGTGCCACGGTCCGACCGGTTGGCCCCCATCAGCCACTCCAGCATGCCAATGGCACGCAGGTGCAGCGGCTTGTGGCCATGATTGACCAGCCTCAGGTGCACTTGTTTGACTGCAGTCTGACCATCAACGCACCAGGTCGCGGTGACTTCCAGCTCGGCTTTGCGGTGGTGGATGCTGGTAAAGCCCTGTCCATGCGTCACCCGGTAGTTCAGACTTTCATCCATGCCGCAGCCCGGGGCCACTGACCAGACCGCTTTGGTGCGGGTGTTTTGCAGCAAAAACCACTCGCTGGCCGGATCAGTCACCGGGTCATTCGACCAGCCGGTGAGCTGATTCAGACGGCTGTTGCTGGCCCAGGTGTAGCCGCCACCAGCCTCCGTGAGCAGTGCCCCAAAGTCAGGATTGGCCAACACATTGATCCACGGCCGCAACGGACGCCGGCTGGCGCTGACGTCAAAGGCAAAGTCGGCCGCATCACCGATGAATTCGCCAACGGTCGTGCTGGCGGGTTGACTGCGCCAGGTGCTGCTGGCCAGCGCACTGGTCGAGGTGTCAAGCCGTCGCTCCAGCGCCTGCTCGTGCAGCGCCGTCCACTCCTGCACATGGTACGTCAAGGGTCGTCCGTCGGCGTGCAGCACGACGCGGGCCAGGCTGTGCAAGGTGTTGAGTTCGTCGTGCGACAGCTCGCTGGCGCGCAGCAAATGAAAACCGGCGATGGCGATGCCACCTTTGGCCACCACATCGGCAGCGTGGCGGTCACGCAGCGCCGCAATCGCGTGGTTCAGTTCCATCAGGTAAGAGTCGGGTTCGGCATTCACCACCACCAGATCACAGGCAATATTGCCCCATAGCCAGAGACTCTGCGCCTGCGACAGCGCGCGCAGCAAGCCCAGCCCCTGCGTGACCCCGGCCAGCACCAGCAAGATCGGTCGATCGCCTGAAATGTCAAAACGCCACAATAACCTGCGGTCACACACTTCTGCGGCGGCGCTTTCGGGTCGCACGGCGCGCGCTTGCGGGCGGCTCAGACTCAACACCAACGCACTGGTCAGTGTCTGCATGGTGGCGAAATTCTCGGCGCTGATGCGCAGCGTGCGCAGGCGGATGCCGGCCAGCGTGGCCGACATCAGCGAGGCTCGTTGCACGTTGCCAACCTGGCGGTATTTGTCGATCACGGCGCGCAGGGCATCGGCGCTTTGCGATGCCGCCGTGGCAAAGGTAATCCGTGCCTTGCCATGCGGGGCGATGCGCAGGGTCACGGCCAACGCGCACACCGGGTCGAGCCCAGTCGTCAGCGCCACACCCGCATCACCCGGCATACCCGGTGCCAGCTGCAGGTCGGCCAGCGGCTGGTCGGGTCCCCGGTTGCGACCCAGCCAGCGCTGGCGGTCGGTGGTCAGGCGTACCTGGGTGAGCTGGGTGCTGGTTTCGGTCAAAAAGTGCGCCATCTTGAGCGCCGCCTCCGATGCAAGCCGCGGCTTGCGCGCAAACCACAGCGCCTGATGCGAGGGCAGCCACTGCGACACCACAAACAGATTGGCAAACGCCGGGTGCGCCTCATCGGCGCGTGCCTCAGACAGCGTCACCTCAAACGCCGAGGTCAATTCAACATTCAGCGTGCGCTCACTCAGGTTGCGAATCTCCACCTGGCGAAACTCGATGTCGTCCTCAGGGCTGACCCACACGGTGGTGTGCGCCTGCAACTCATCCCACTCGGCATCAAAACACACGCGATCGGCGTGGAACACACTCTTGTAATGGGCTGCGGCATCGGGCGCCGGGTGCTGGGTGATGGAGCACGGCACGGGCTGGCGGTCCCAGCGCAGGTAAAAAAAGCTGCCATGCGCATCACGCAGCGCGTCGTCGCGCCAGCGGGTGATGCCGGTCTGCTCCAGGCAGCTGCGGCCAGCGCCGTTGGCACGCAACAGCACACTGTAGTGACCATTGGACAGCACATGGGTCGGCTCCACCCCAACGCTGCCGGGCAACACCTCGCGCAGCATGCCAGGGCTATGCAGCCGCTGCAACGGCGACGGCAGTGGTTCAGGTGGCATCGTCAGGCCGGAGACTTCGCGCGGCACCCGCTCATGCAGCAGTGACGACACCGCCTGCACATGTGCATTGGCCATGCCCCAGCGCTGCGCCGGGCCACCCAGCAATACGTTGGCCAGCGCCACGATCGTCATGCCCTGGTGGTGCGCCATGAACGTATTCACGCATGAAAACGCTTCGTTGCCGGTGCGCCGGACATCGGTGTAGTCCAATGCCTCGATAAAGCCATAGCGACCGCGCGCGCCAAGCCGTTCCAGCGCGCCGTAGTTCAAGGCAGCGCTGTGCGGGGCCAGCTGCGCCGCCAGGGCACTGGCGTAAGGGGCGATCACCAGTTCGTCGGGTGGCGTGCGGCGCAACGCCAGCCGTGGCACCCCTTGCGGGGCATACTGGTAGGCCAGGCTGTGGTCGCTGGCGGCGTAGGCTGACTCCGAAATGCCCCACGGCACCCCTTGCGCGGCGGCAAACGCCTGCTGCTCGCGCAATGCGGCCTGACAGGCACCGCTCAGCACGCTGCCATAGGGCTCCACCAGCACCAGGCTGGGCATCAGATACTCAAACATCGAGCCAGTCCACGAGCGCAGACCCACATCAGCACCCACGGCAAAAAACGCCCGCCCAAGCGCTGCCCAATGGCGCACCGGCACATCGCCCCGGGCAATGCTCAGCAGGCTGGTCAGGCGCGATTCAGAGGCCAGCAAGTCATAAAACCCGGCATCGCGCTGGCGCTCGGCGACGCGGTAGCCAATGTGAAACAGGTGCCGCTTGCTGCTGTACAGAAAACCGAACTCCGCCTGCCAGGCCAGGTCGTCAAAGGCCCGCGCCAGCGCCAGCAGTCGCTGCTGTGACTCCAGGATGGACGCCGCTCCATCCCGGCGCACGGAGCGCCGGGTGGTCCGGTGGTCAGCCAGCAGCCATTGCAGTTCAGCGCGTTGGGTCGGACTCAGCCGACGGCGCTGCGCCAGCAACGGTGTCAGCCGCAGGCGGCCTGCGGCCAGCGCCTGACTGCAGGCCTGGCCATCCAGCGGTGCTTGCGCCAGTTCAAGACAAGCCTGCGCCAGTGCCAGCAAATGCGCGCTCAGATTGCCACTGTCCACCGTGGAGACGTACATGGGCAGCAGCGCAGCACCGCTCTGCGTGTCGTACCAGTTCAAGAAGTGACCCCGGTAGCGCTCCAGCTTGTGCAGCGAGGCCAGCGTCGCCTCCAGTCGCGCCAGCAGGTCCTGCGTGCCAATCCAGCCAAATTGGCGTGCACACGCCACACTCAGCAGGTACAGGCCAATGTTGGTCGGCGAGGTGCGATGCGCCAGCATATCTTGCGGTGTGGTTTGCAGATTGTCGGGTGGCAGGTGCAGATCGGCTGGACCCACACAGCGCTCAAACAGGCGCCAGGTGTCGCGGGCAATGCCCGCCAGATAGGTGGCATCGGCCGCGGGCAGCTGCGCCTGTGCACTCACCGGGCAGGCCCGGCTGACCCACCAGGTCCATAGCGGGGAGGCGGCCCACAGCAGGCATAGGCCCAGGCTCAGCCAAGGCGTTGGGCTGACCCACAACAGCCCCCCCAGTAGCACCAGCGCCAGCACCGGCTCGATGGCGTGTTGGCGTGCCACATCGGCCAGCCTTGATTTGGCCTGCGCCTGGGCCGACGCGGCGGTGGTCCATTGCAGCAGGTGGCGGTGGCTGACTGCCATGCGGTACAGCGCGCGCCCGATGGCGTCAAGGTTCATGCGCGACTGCTGCAGCAACTGCGCCAGCAGCCACAGGCCACCCCACAGCGCGCGCAGCAGGTCCACCAGGGCTTCGCGGTAAAAATGGCGCAGCGCAATGCCGTCGCGGCTGGGCGAAAAGCCGGCCACGGACCCCATCAGCGGCCCGGCAGAAAACGCCGTCATCACCAGCAGCAAGGCCACCCACGGCGACATCAGGCCCGCCAGTGCCAGCAGCAGCAACCCCAGCGACATCGGTGCGACCAGTGAGCGACGCAGGTTGTCCAGCATTTTCCACAGACTCAAACCGTTCAGGCCAAACTGCTTGGGCCGCAACAACAAGGGCAACAGCTGCCAGTCACCACGCGTCCAGCGGTGAATGCGCGATGCCGCCACGTCAGCATGAAACGGCGCCTCTTCAATGACCGAAATGTCGGTCACGGTGGCGCAGCGGGCAATGCTGCCCTCCAGCAGATCGTGACTCAAGATCTGCCCTTCAGGCAGGCGGCCCGACAGCACGGCGTGCAAGGCCTGCACGTTGAGCAGCCCCTTGCCGGTGAAAGTGCCCTCGGAAAACAGGTCTTGATACACCTCAGAGCTGGTCGCGCTGTAGGGGTCAATGCCACACTGGCCGGCAAACAGCCAGTGGTACAAGGTCAATTCCTTGCGCGCTGGCAAGGGTGTCGCCACCCGTGGCTGCAAGATGCCATAGCCGGCGATCACGGTGGTGCCGCTGCTGTCAAGCTGCGGCTGGTTTTGTGGGTGCGCCGCCACGCCCACCAACGCCCGCAGGCAACCCGGGGGCAGCTCGGTGTCGCTGTCCAGGGTGACGATGTAGCGTATGCCCGCTGCCACGCGGGACGATTCGCCCAGGTCCAGAAACGGTGAATCTTTGCCGGTGGCCAGCAGCTTGACCAGCATGTCGAGTTTGCCGCGCTTGCGCTCCCAGCCAATCCAGCGCTGTTCGGTCTGACTGAACTGGCGCGCGCGGTGCAGCACAATGAAGCGCGGTGCCGCAATTGGTGCATCTGCCGTCTGCGGGTGACGTCCATTGAGTGCCTGCACCTGCGCCACCGCAGCGGCCAGGACACTGGCATCGGTAGGCGTTGTTGCTGTGTCAGCATCACCCCAGTCGCTCAGCAGCGCAAACTGGGTTTGCGCTTCCGGATTGGCCAGGTAGTGCAGATGCAGGCGATGCACCAAGTCACTGGCCGCAGCCGGCCCGGTCAACATGCCCGGAATCACCACCATCACCCGATGGTCCGCCGGTATGCCCTGGCGCAGGGCCAGGCGCGGCAAATGCCGCGGCCGCACAGACTCACTGATGAGCCGGTTGATGACGGCCACCACCGCCTCGGAGACCGGAAAAACTGCCAGAACCGCCAGCAGCAAGGTCAGCCCCCCGGGCAAGTCAGGGCTGTGGCGCAGCAGCAGATACAACACCGCGCCCAGGGCAATGAGCAAGATACCCAGATACAGCGCCAGCGCCAGCCGCTGCCTGACCAGCAGCAGTAGCCGCGCCACCCGCGCATTGAGCCCCAGCGCCTGCAGCAGCTCGGGTTGCCCCTTGCCACACAACCAGTGGGCCGCCACCGCGTGCAATGCACCGTCCGGGCCGGGCTGCGCCATGCGCTGCAACAGCAGCTGTGCCACGTGTACCTCGGTCTGGCCGCACTTTTTGGCCAGCCGCTCAATGGCATGCAAGCTCTGGTCGCGGGTGATGGTGTCTTCGGCTTCAAACACGGCCGAACTCAACATGCGCCGCATCAAGGCACTGGCGCGGGCAATGATGTCTGGCCAATCGGCATCGCCAATGGCACGCAGCGAGGTGATGGCGTTGCTCACGCTCAGGTTGTCAGCGGCCTGATCCACCGCTTGCCGAGCTTGCATGGTGGCCAGATCTGGCAAGGCCTGCGTCAACCAGGTAGCGAACCCGGCAAGCGCATCGGCATCCCCTGCGCTGCGGCGATCTTGCAGCCGCTGCGCCATCTGCACCAGAAAAACCGGCCCGACTCCGCGCTGCTGCAGCAGCGCCAGCAATTCATCGAGCGCATCGACGTCATAGCCGTCGATGTTGTCAAAGCACAGGTTGGCCGCTTCGCGCGCGGCCTTGTTGGTGGCAATGCGTTCGGCCAGGCGGCGCAGGTTTTCGATCAGCAGCACCCGCAAGGTGGTGGGCAAGGCCCACATTTCGCTCAGATTGAGCGGGCGGACTTCCTCGTAAGCGCTCAGATACTGCACCAGCAGCGACTCGTCAAAAGCACCGTCGGTATGCGCCACAAACGCCCAGGCCACACCGTAAACACGCGGCAAGCCCGCCAGCGGTTCGTCCACCAGCATCGGCAAGGCGGCAAAATAGCTGCGCGGCAAACCCTCCTTGATTTCCTTGAGCTGTGCCTCGACCAGATGGAAGTTGTCCAGCAGCCACTCGGCTGCCGGACTGATGTCATAGCCCGTGCGGGCCTGCACGCCAATGTAGTGGTGGGCTTGGCGCAACACGGCAATGTTGTCCTTGATGCGCGGGAAAAAGTTGGATGCCCGCGACGAGCCGGTGGCCCGGTGCGTGGCACCCAGGCTGCGGCCATGCTGGGCAAAGCGTTGCGGCCCAAAAATTTCCGAGCGAATGGGCACCTGCACCGCGCCACCGGCCCCATCGAGCATCTGGCACAGGGCCGTCGGTGCGTCGGGAAGCAGGCTGTGTAATTTGAGCCGCATCCGGCACCCTAGATCAGCCAGCCAATCAGCAGTGCGACGACCAGCATGGTCGTGACAAAGCGTGCTGCCACAAAACCGTGCAAATCGCCGGCCAGGCGATGCAGGGTAAACCAGTGCCGGTGTGTGCGCTGGCAGCTGCCCAGGTGCTCACCCAGGATACCGGTGTCAAGCGACGCCGCACCCAGCCGGACGCCGGTCGCGGTGATGCCCGCCATGCCGAACAGGTTCAGGCGGGCAGAGGTGGAAAGAGTGGCCGGGGAAATCGTCATGTTGTTCTCCATAAGTGCTTGCAACCCTTGACCAGGGAAGGCGGATGCCAGCGCAAGGCTGGTGGTACTGAGTCTGGTGCGTGATGCGTCGCCACCGGGGGGACGCATTGCATCGGCAAGTGTGGCGGGCAGGAACTGCGGGGTCTGTGCGTTTGCGAACATAGTTGCCCGCCGCCCTGCCCTCACGCCGTATTCTTATGAAAAATCAGGCTGCAGCCGATATGGGTAAAGCGCTACCAGCTATATAACAAATAGCATAAAAGGAAATCGCCTTGGTTCGCAAGCGTACAGACCGCCTGGCTGCGTCGTCCTATCGTTAGGTTCTTGTTCTGGAGACCTGATGTCAAACTCACTCAACCCTCAAAGCCCGGCATCCTCACCACGCGAGCAGGCTTGGCCGTCATGGACCGCTTTGCCCGTCCAGCTGACCGAGGCGACGCTGTCCTGGCGATCCGACCAGCAATTCATTGCCATGCTCAACGCTTTTCGCGCCAGCGGCGGACTGTCGCGCGCTGAAGGGTTGGCTGTCATGTTCCGGGCCTGCGCCAGCACGGAGTTGACCACCCTGGCAGAAAACATCATCAAGAGGAAAGTGGTCAGTCTGGAGTGGCAAGCAAAAATCTGGCTGCCATTGTTCCAGTTCAACCTGGTCGATATGACGTTGCGGCCCGCAGTCTCCGAGGCGCTGCTGGAACTGGTCACGGTGTATGACGACTGGGATGTTGCTCACTGGTTTTCGCTGCCCAACCCCTGGCTGGCAGACGGTACGCCGGCCGATACGCTGCTCAGCGACGCGCCTGCCGTGCTGAATGCCGCCCGCGCTGAACGTTATGTGTTGGCCAGCTAGCCACTAATGCTATAAATAAACTAGCATGCTACGAAGTATCCAATTGAGCTACAGCCTGAAATCACCTAAAAGCCATAGCAGTGGCCGCGTTCCTGGGTCAGCTGCGCTGGCGAGGTGGCAGGGCAGCATTGGCAGCGGCTTGCTGGTGCTGCTGTGCGGCTGCGCGTCTGTGTCACCCGCACCCACGGCACCGCTCGGATTTGACATCCCGACGCTGTGGTCCGGCCAAGAGGGGTCGGCGCAGGTCGGTGGTGCTGCGCTGGTGAACTGGTGGCAGCGCTTTGACGATGCGCTGCTGAGCAGTCTGGTCAACCAGGCCTTGCTGGCCAACACCAGCGTGCGCGGTGCGCAGGCGGCGCTGCAACAGGCCCGCGCACTGCGCGATGTGGCCGATGCTGCGCTATGGCCGGTGGTGGCGGGCTCCGCTTCGGCGCAGCGCAGCCGCAATGGCGACAGCACCGGTAACCACTTTCAGGCCGGACTGGATGCCAGTTGGGAGTTAGATGTTTTTGGTGGCAGCCGTGCCGGTGCAAACGCGATGCAAGCGACTGCCCAGGCCAGCGCCGCCACGTTGGGCGCGGTGCAGGTGTCGTTGGCAGCCGAGGTGGTGCTGGACTACATTGCGCTGCGCAGCACGCAGGAGCGCCTGGCGATTGCCCAAGCCAATCTGGCCAGCCAGAACGAGACGCTGCAACTCACCCAGTGGCGCTGGCAGGCCGGTTTGGTAACTTCGCTGGAGACGCAGCAGGCGCGCGCCTCAGTCGAGCAAACCGCCGCGCTCATTCCTGCACTGCAAAGCGCGTTGGCACAAAGCGGCCATGCGCTGAGCGTCTTGACCGGCCAGCCCCCCGACAGCCTGACCCGCGTGCTGGCGCCGCCGGGTCCGCTGCCGCAGGTGGTCAGCACATTGGCCTTGTCGTTTCCGGCTGACACCCTGCGCCAGCGCAGTGACGTACGCGCCGCAGAATTTCAAGTGGTGGCAGCGGCAGCCCGCGTGGCGCAGGCCGATGCGGCACGCCTGCCCAGCTTCAAGCTCGGTGGTTCGCTGGGTTTGAGCGCCCTGACTGCAGGTGCGCTGACCAATGGCGCGTCGATGGCAGCAGCCCTGCTGGCGAGCATGTCATTGCCGGTGTTTGACGCTGGTGCCAACCAGGCCCAGCTGCGCGCGCAACAGGCAGCACTAGCCCAGGCCAACAGCACCTATCAAGCCACGGTGCTGACCGCCCTGACCGAGGTGGAAGACGCGCTGGTGGCGCTGCGCAGCGACCAGACGCGTCTGCTGCGGCTGACCAACGCCCATGACGCGGCCGACATCGCCGCCCGGCTGGCCAGCCAGCGCTACAGCAGCGGACTGATCGACTTTCAGGTGGTGCTGGAAACCCAACGCACCCGCCTGGGCAGCCAGGACGGCCTGGCCAGCGCCCGCGCCAGCGTCAGCAGCGACCACGTGCGCCTGTTCAAGGCCCTGGGCGGTGGCTGGCTGCCTGAAGGCAGCGACACGCTGCCGACACCCGTCACCGAACATAACCGGACACCCGATTCATGAGCCCCCAAAAAAACAATACTTCTGTGTCAGCCCAGCCTGTAGCGCCAGTGCCGACTCCAACCGCGCCAGCCACTGGCGCACCGGCAAGCCACGACGTTGACCCGGCCACTTTGCTCGATGAGCCGGACAAGCCGGTCTGGTACCGCCGCCCTATCCTGTGGGTCGGCGTGCTGGCGCTGCTGCTGGCGGGCGCTGGCCTGTGGTGGTGGCAGGCACGCCAGGCCGCCAACGCCGCCCCAAGCTACAGCACGCAGCCAGCAGCGCGCGGTGACCTGACGCTGACGGTGATTGCCAACGGCACCCTGCAACCGACCCGCACCATCAACATTGGCAGCGAGCTGTCTGGCACCGTGCTCAAGGTCAATGTGGACGTGAACGACGCGATCAAAAAAGGCCAGGTGCTGGTGGTGCTCGATACCGCCAAGCTGGGTGACCAGATCCTGCGCTCGGAGGCCGCCGTGGCGGCCGCCAACGCGCGGGTCGAGCAGGCCCAGGCCACCGTCGAAGAATCCGCTGCCAGCCTGGCGCGCTTTGAGGCTGTGGCTCGCCTGTCTGGCGGCAAGGTGCCCTCGGTGGCCGAACTCGACGGTGCCCGCGCCGCCCACAAGCGCGCCATCGCCGACGCCGCCAGTGCCCGTGCCAGCGTGCGTGACGCGCTGGCGGCACTCTCCACGGACAGGATCAATCTGTCCAAAGCCTCGATCGCTGCGCCGGCGGATGGCATCGTGCTGACCCGTACGGTCGATCCCGGCAATGCCGTGGCCGCCTCGCTGCAAGCCGTGACACTGTTTACCGTGGCCGAAAACCTGAGCAAATTACGCCTGTGGGTGTATGTGGACGAAGCCGACGTGGGTGCGGTCAAGGTGGGGCAGACCGCCACCTTCACCGTCAGCGCTTACCTGGCGCGCAAGTTTCCGGCGCGCATCACCCGCGTGGGTTTTGGTTCGACCATCACCGACAACGTGGTGACCTACCTGACTTATCTGGATGTCGATAACGCCGACCTGAACCTGCGCCCGGGCATGACGGCCACCGCCTCCATCACCGCCGCCACCCGCAGCAACGTGCTGCTGGTGCCCAACACGGCGCTGCGCTTTTCTCCCACCGTGGCCAGTGCCGATGCCAAGGCCAAGGCCAGCGTGTTTGCCAGCATGGGGCCGCGCATGCCGGGGGCCAATCGCAAATCGGCAGCTGCCGGTGCCAGCACGGCGGCGGCCAAACAGGTCTGGGTGCTGCCGCAAGACGGGACACCGGTGGCCGTGGCCGTCACGCCCGGCATCAGCGATGGTCACATGACCGAAATCACCGGTGGCGACCTGCAAGCCGGCATGCTGGTCATTACCGACCAAAAAACGGGCGCGGCCAAATGACCTCCCCACGCAAAGCGTTCGCCGCCACCGGGAAGGCTGGCAAGCCCTTGACCACCACGGCGGTGCCGCATGACTGACACCCTGATCCAGTTGCGCGGCGTGACCAAGCGCTACGGCAGCGGTGCGTCTGAACTGATGGCGCTCAAGGGCATTGACCTGAGCATCGCAGCGGGCGAGTTTGTCGCCATCATGGGCCCCAGCGGCTCAGGCAAATCCACCGCCATGAACATCCTGGGTTGCCTGGACACCCCCACCGGCGGTCAGTACCTGTTCAAGGGGGCGCATGTAGAAAAACTGACGCGTGACCAGCGCGCGCGCTTGCGCCGGCGCTATCTGGGTTTTGTGTTTCAGGGCTTCAACCTGCTGGCGCGCACCTCGGCGCAGGAAAACGTTGAGCTGCCGCTGCTGTACCGGGGTGACAGCGCCAGCGTGCGCCGCATCGCCGCAACCAAAGCGCTGCAGTCGGTGGGCCTGGGGGGCTGGGAGCAGCACACCCCGGCCGAGTTGTCGGGTGGGCAGCAGCAGCGCGTGGCCATTGCGCGCGCCATCGTCACGACGCCGGCGGTGGTGCTGGCCGACGAGCCCACTGGCAACCTCGACACCCAGCGCAGCCACGAGATCATGGGACTGCTGCTGGCGCTCAACCGCGACCAGGGCATTACCGTGCTGATGGTCACGCACGAACCCGACATGGCGGCCTACGCCCGGCGTCTGGTGCGCTTTGTCGATGGCCGGCTGGCCCGCGACGAAATCAACCCCGACCCGATCACCGCCGCACCCGCCGGGCTGGAAGCTGAAGAGGCCGTCTGATGCTGTACAGCGTGTTCATGCTCGCCCTGCGCTCGGTTCAGCGCAATGTGTTGCGCTCGTTTTTGACCATCCTGGGCATCGTGATTGGGGTCAGCGCGGTGATCACCATGGTGACGCTGGGCAATGGTGCCACGCAGGCCATCGAGTCGCAAATCACCAGCCTGGGTACCAACCTGCTGATGGTGTCGCCGGGGCAGCGCGGGCCGGGCGGCAGTGGCCCTGGCGGCGGTGGGGGCGTGCCGCTGTTCACCGAGGCCGACGCACTGGCAGTGGCCTCGCAGATCGGCGGCGTGGCCAACGTGGCACCGCAGAGCCGCGCCTCGGCCACCGTGGTGGCCAACGGCCGCAACTGGGCCACCAACATCATCGGCAGCACCAATGCCTGGTTCGAAACCGGCAACTGGAAGCTGGCCAGCGGCCGTGTCTTTGCCGACGACGAACAGCAAGGCGGTGCTGCCGTCTGCATCATTGGCGAGACGGTGCGCCGCGAACTTTACGGCGGCATGGCGGGTGTCACCGGGCTGGGCGAGGCGCTGCGCGTGAAACAGTTTTCATGCACCGTGGTGGGCATTCTGGCGGCCAAAGGCCAGGGCGGCATGGGTGACCAGGACGACACCGTGCTGCTGCCGCTGCACACGCTGCAGCGCCGCGTCACCGGTAACCGCAAGGTGAACACGCTGCAAGTGTCAATGCAGGCCAATGCCGACAGCGCACCGCTCAAAGCCAGTTTGCGCCAGTTACTGCGCGAGCGGCGCAAACTCGCCGAGAGCGATGACGACAACTTCAACATCTTTGACACCCAACAGCTGGCCGAAACGCTCTCCAGCACCATGGGCGTGCTGACCAACCTGCTGGGCGCGGTGGCCGCCGTGAGCCTGCTGGTGGGTGGCATCGGCATCATGAACATCATGCTGGTCAGCGTCACCGAGCGCACCCGCGAAATTGGCTTGCGGCTGGCGGTGGGCGCACTCGAGGGCGAGGTGCTGCTGCAGTTCTTGATAGAAGCCGTGGTGCTGTCGGCGCTGGGTGGCGTGGTGGGCGTGCTGATCGCCACCGGCGCCTCCTATGGCTTGTCGCTGTACATGGCCGTGCCCTACGCGTTTGACGCCACCATCAACCTGCTGGCGATGCTGTTTTCAGCCGCCATCGGGGTGGTGTTTGGCTATTTTCCGGCCCGCCGCGCCGCGCGCATGGACCCGATCGAGGCGCTGCGGCATGAGTGAGTTGCATGCGTTGGACGGCGGAAAGCAGGGCTGTTTGGTGCGCCATGCGCCGGCGATGACCCCTGCCTGAAACTGTGTTGCACCGCTGGTCCTGCGCCGCGGCTTGATCTACCACAACCTGCGCGAACTGGGACCTGCCGGGCGGGTGTCGTTGCGTTTATCCCCAGGCCGGTCTATTTTTTTGGTCGCATCACCGCGTCGAGCTTCCTATTTGGCGGCTGATACACAGCGGCTGTGAACCATTGAGGTGTGACGAGCGCGAGCTGTGCGCTGGCGTACAGACACTGCGCACCCCAGAGACTACAAACAAAGGGTGAATCAGCCGGGCCAGCCAGTCGGGCTGATTTAGGCTCTTCTTTATCCACCTTAAAGGCGCTTCATCATGCAAAAACCTCTGACTATCCTTACCCTCGCCCTGGCGGCTGCTTTCGCAGTCCATGGGCCAGCCACTGCGCAGGTCGCAGGTGGCACCACCACCACGGGCATCAGCGTTGTCGAATCCACCCAGTTGGCGCTGGGCTGGAGCGTCAAAAAGACGCTGCTGGGAAAAACCATTTTCAACGAGTCGGGCCAGAAGGTGGGCAAGGTGCAAGACATCATCATTGCACCTGACAAGTCGGTGTCCTACGTCATCGTCGGTGCGGGCGGTTTTATCGGCATGGGGCGGCACGATGTGGCGATTCCTGTGACGCAGATTCAGGATCAGGCTGGCAAGCTGGTCATGGCAGGTGCCACCCTGGACCTGATCAAGGCCATGCCGCAGTTTGAATACGCCAACGACAACGCCCGACGCAACCAGTTTATTGCCACGGCCGAGAAAGACATCACCCGGGGCAAAGCCAAAGTGTTTGAACTGGAAAAGAAGGCCAGTGCTGCCACCACGGAGGCCAAAGCCAAGATCGACCTGCAAATCACGGCACTGCAGGTGGACGTGAAGTCGGCTGAGGCCAAACTCTCCGAACTCAACCAGGCCGCCGTGAATCGCTGGAAAGAATTTGAAGCCAGCGTGAGTGCCGCCACCGCCCGGCTGCGCAAATCCATCGACAACGCCAAAGGCTGAGCGCTGTTGCGCTTGCCGGAACCTCCCAAACTTTCAACAGGAACTGATATGAACAAAATGCTGATAGCCATATTCGACAACGAAACAGCGGCAGACACAGGCCTGCAGGCGCTGCGCCGCTTACATGCGTATGGCGACATCACGCTCTATGCCTCGGGGGTGATTGCCAAGGACGCCGCAGGCAGAGTCAGCGTCAAGGAAGCTGCGGGCCAGGGGCCGGTGGGCACCGGTGTCGGGCTGGCGGTGGGAGGCCTGATTGGCCTGCTGGGTGGCCCGGTGGGAATGGTGATGGGTGCTGCCACTGGCACGGTGGTGGGTGCCGTGCGCGACTTCTGGGTCGCAGGCGTGGGCCTGGACTTTGTCGAAGAAGCCCAGAGATCGCTGCAACCCGGCAAAGTGGCGCTGGTGGCCGAGATTGAAGAAGAGTGGGTGATTCCGGTGGATTCAGCCCTGGAGGCCTTGGGTGCCAAGGTTTTCCGGCGCACACGCAGCGACGTGGCGGAAGCCCAATACGACCATGACATTGCCGCCTTCCGGTCCGAGATCGACGAACTCGAAGAAGAGGCCACTGAAGCCAGTGGCAATGTCAAGATGAAACTGCAAGCCAAGCTGGCCAAGGCGCAGATCAGCTTGGAGAGCGCGCTGGAGCGCGCCAAACAACGCGCCGAAACGATCAAGAGCGAGGCCCAAGCCAAGGCGGAGTCACTCAAAATGCAGTTGGCCACGATGGAGGACAACGCCAAGAGCAAGCTGGAAGACCGCATCCAGCGCGTCAAGCGCGCCTACCACGCGCGTGGCTCCAAGTTGGCGCAGGCCTGGGAACTGACCAAAGAAGCCTTGGTGGGTTGACGGCGAGTGGGTCAGACTTGCAGACATCGGTGCTGAACCGTTTGGCACGCCCTCGTTGATAACCAGCACCCTCATTGACATGCAGCAGTTGCAAATCGGACTGCTGATGGTGCTGCCAATAACTGTCAGTGCACCGCGCTGATCACCTTGGGTGGTGTGGTCATGGCGGTCGGCAATGGGTGGTCTGTTGCAGTCACACGTGCGCAACAGCAGGCAGGCCGACACATTGCCAGGCTTGCCGACACTGCGTGTGGTGTCATGCGACGACGGGGCCAGAAAACTGATGCCGCTGTGGCTGGGCGGCAAGTCAGGTAGCACGCCACAATTGCACCCGCGCTGATGCTGGCAAACACCGTCGGACGCTGCGATCTGGCGGCGCAAACTTCCACTAATAATCTATATGTTTTTGCCATCTAGCCCATATAGGTATTGCGCTACCAGCTACATAAATAATATCGTACCGAGCACTAAACCGACTCGTGATGGTTTAGCCAAGACGCATGCCACTGGCCCCAAACAAGCCAATCAAGCCGATCAAGATCAGGTAGATCGCCACAATGAAATTGAGC
The DNA here is from genome assembly GCA_020048295.1 of Rhodoferax sp. Next base: position 9,902 of record JAIFMT010000019.1, on the reverse strand, counting down.
AGGCTGGGGCGGACCAGGATCAAAATCCCGGCAAGCAGCGAAATCAGGGGCGTCAAGCCAAGGTGAATGTTCATGTCAACTCCAATGCGTCATGGCATAACCATGCAAGAACCAAAAGAAGGGCCTGGTTTGAACAGGCCAAAGTAGGCTGAAGCCAGGCGGTGCGGCCACCGCCCGAGCGCTCAGTTATTGAGCAAAAGCTGCAAAATCAGACCGGTGGTGATGGCCACCAGCACATAGTCGCCGCCCGTCTGCACCCAGTGGTAGCCGCGCGGCGGCGCACTCAGATGATGGCCACGCCAGTCATCCACCACATATTGACGGCCACGGTAATACTGGGGTAGATGTCCGCCCCGACGAAATGAATGGTCCGGGCCTGCGCCACGTTCATCCCGCGGGTCGTAGCGGTATGGTTGCGCGCGGTATGGCTGCGCATAGGGTCGGCGTGCCAGGCTGTTTGGGCGCGCATGGTTGTTGGGGCGGGCGTTGTTGCCTGGGCGCATGTCTTGCGGGCCACAGCGGCCCGAGCCGTCGCGACAGTTGTCGTTGCGGCTATTTCCTTGCGCGATGGCACTGCCTGCGGTGGCGAACGTCATGGCCATGACAGCGTATAAAACGGGTTTGAGGTTCATAAAAAAACTCCTTGGCGTGGGGAAGCGGGTGGTTGAGCAGGCGCTCAGTTGCGCGGCTCACCTTGTTCATTGACGGTCACGGTGAGCCCGGGCGGCGCGGTCAGCTGAACATGGTGATCCTGGCCACGAAAGTTGTAGGTGACATCCCAAAACTCGGGTTTGGCCTGGCTCGGAATCTCTCTGCAGCGCTGCACATCGCGGGTGGTCGCAGGCGTTGTGTTGCCATTGCGACCCGCCTGAGCACCAATCGCTGCACCGGCGACAACACCCCCCACGGTGGCCAGGTCCTTGCCACTGCCGCCGCCCACCTGATGCCCGAGGATGCCGCCAATCAGGGCACCGGCAATGGCGCCCGGAACATTGGACTTGCCTGGCTGTGCGGCGACCTGCTCACGCTCGATCCAGCAGCGCTGCTCTGGCGGGCCCACCACGGCACGCACCGAAACCACATTCGCCTCAAACAGGCGCTCGCTGTTGTGCCGGCGGAAATCTGGGTTGGTCACTGGCGCAGTCAAAGGGGCCGGCGCATAGCGTCCCTCTTCGATGCGCGCATAACCGCTGATGGGTCGCACCGAGGTGATGCGGTTATTCAGGCCGATGGCCGCAATCGACGGGTATTGGCCGGGCCGCAAGACAAAACAGCGCCCGCGAAAACCCACATCCTCGCAAACCTCCCATAGCCCGGCATTGACCACCACCGACGACGCGCGGTCATTGAAGTTTTGCCGCCGCAAGTTGTTAATCGACGCGTTGGAGGTGAATGATTGGCCGCCAAAGCCGTCTTGTTCGTAAATGGTGACTTGCGCAGCTGCCGGAGCAGGTGCATAACGCTGATCATCAACACGCGCATTGCGACTGATGGGGCGTGCGGAAGACACACGATCGTCCAGGCCCATGGCGGCCAGCGACGGATAGCGGCCGGCACGCAGTACCACACAGTGGCCATTGAACTGGCTGTTTTGACACACTTCCCAGCGCCCGGTTGCCACCACCGCCGATGAGGCGCGGTCATTGAAACCAAACCGATCGAAGTTTCTGACCGGCGCCTGCCGGGTTGCAAATGAGCGTCCCATAAAGTTTTCACGCTCATAAAAAGTGACCTGCGCTGCCGCCTGAGCGGCACTGGCCACAGCGGCTAGCGCGAAGAGAGTTTTCAATGACGATTTCATGCGTTGCTCCTGTAAAAAATTTGATAGGTCATCAAGCAACGCCTGATCCGCTGCGTCTTTGCAACGGTGCGGGACTTGAGCGGTGACTTTGGCAGACCGTGGCAAGGCGGTCTGTGTGCTTGCCCACACAACAGAAAAAACAGGTTAATGCCAGGCCCGGCGCGGCTTTGTGCATCGGCACTGACCACCGGGTCAAACGCCTTTCAGTCTTTTTGGGCAGTTGCAAAGCAGTGTGGTGCAACGCACTGACAGCGCCGGGCCACTTGCGTAATCTTCACGTCAGTCGCGCTGCCAACCCAATGGCCAAACGACTGGCCCATCCATCCAACGCTAAGGAAAAATCATGAAGTTCTCAACATTACTGCTTGCAGGTGCCATCTCGTTCACCTTGGCTGGGTGCATCTCAGCACCCGCCGGCCCTGCGGGTCCACAGGGTGCCACCGGGGCCACGGGCGAACCCGGCTACACCGGCGCAACCGGTCGCACCGGGGCGACGGGCTACACCGGTGCCACGGGTTACACCGGCGCTACTGGCAGTACCGGCGCCACCGGCGGCACGGGGGCCACGGGGGGAGCCGGCGCAACCGGTGAAACCGGTGCCACGGGCTATACCGGCGCCACTGGCGATACCGGAGCAACAGGCGACACCGGTGCTCGCGGAACCACCGGCGCCAAGGGTGCCACAACGGGCGGTACCGTCGTCATCGTGCCGGTGCAATAAGCCAGCTTCTCCCTGCGCGTGATGCTGTTTCGTGAAAGCCTGGCACTCCCTGGCGTGCTGATGGCGCAGACCGGCATGGCTGCGTGGCTGCAGCGGGCACCGCTGCTGAGCTATTTTGTGCTGGCTTTTGCATGGTCGTGGACGTGCTGGTTGCTATCGCCCCTAGTCAAACTGCAGTCGCCATGGCTTGGCACGCTGCTGATGTTCGCCGGCGGCTTCGGGCCGAGCATGGCTGCTGTCGTGGTTGTTTGGCGTACCCGTGGACGTGCCGGTCTGCGCGAGTGGTTCTGGCGCTGCATGCATTGGAAAATTGGCTGGGGCTGGCTGGCATTTGCATTTTTCATGCCGCTGCTGGTGGTCCTGATTGCGGCCGGCACGCAGCTGGCGCTGGGGGGCCGCATCGCGGCGTCACCGGCCATTGGACATGTGCCGCTGGCGCTGATGAACCTGTTTGCCGTGTTGCTGCTGGGTGGACCCTTGGGGGAAGAGTTTGGCTGGCGTGGCTACGCGCTGCCGAATCTGCAGGCGCGCCTGGGGTGGCGCGCGGCGAGTCTGGCGCTCGGGCTGGTGTGGGGCGTGTGGCATCTGCCGCTGTTTTTGATTTCTGACACAGTACAGGCGCATATGACGCTGGGGCTCTTTTTGCTCAGCGCCGTGGCGATGTCGGTGCTGTTTGCCTGGTTTGGCCTGCACACGGGCGGCAGCGTGGCAGCGGCGTTGGTGCTTCACACCGCGATCAATTTTTGGCCGGCCATCGTGCCCGTGTTACCCACTGCGCAAAGCTGGCGGCCCTACGCGCTGGTGGTGGCGATTCAGGTGCTGATGGCGCTGTGGCTGATGGCCTGGCCCAGCACTGCTGCTGCAGGTTCCCGCTTCGTTGCACCCAAGCCCTGAACACTGTGCGGTTGCGCACAGAAGTACCGCGTCAATCAGCGCACATTGGGGCTTCTTCAACCAACCTGGAAAACCCATGTTACGCAGCACGCACGAGATGAAAAACTATGCCATTGGCGCTACCGACGGCGAAATTGGCCACGTCACGGATTTCTTTTTTGATGACGAGTCGTGGATCATCCGCTACCTGGTGGTGGAAACCGGCTCCTGGTTGCTCCAGCGCAAGGTGTTGATATCACCATTTGCCCTGCAGGAATCTGACTGGATGCACAAGCGTCTGCCGGTGCGCATCACACGAGAGCAAGTCAAAAACAGCCCGGACATTGACACCCAGAACACGGTTTCTCGGCAGCACGAAATGGCTTACGCCAACTACTACGGCTACCCATATTACTGGGGCGGCAGCGGCCTGTGGGGCGAGGGCTTGTACGCGCCACTGCTGGTTTCGCGCAAAGACATTGGCTGCAATCTGCCCGAAGAGGTGGCCGCCACGTCGGCGCAGCCCAGAAATGACCCGCATCTGCGAAGCTGTCAGTCGGTGATCGGTTACCACGTCCACGCCACCGATGGCGACATCGGTCATGTGCAGGAAATGCTGGTGGATGAAAAAACCTGGTCCATCCGTTATCTGGTGGTGAACACCAAAAATTACTGGGTAGGTCAAGAAGTGCTGGTGTCACCCGATTGGGTCAAGTCCATCAATTGGGAAGAATCCAGCGTGACGCTGGACCTGCTGCAGCAGACGATCAAAGACAGCCATTCACCGGCATTACAGTCGCCCAACTTATTGGGACACGGAGCAACGCACAGAGTTGACAGCCGCACAGGATTGATGCGCGGCGCCCGCACCGCTTGATTACTGCGCGCCCATGCTGGTGCGCTGTGCCGGCGGCAGCAAGGCTTGCAGCCCCAGCAGCTGGCGTTGCAGGGTTTCAATCTGATACAGCTGACCCAGCAGAATGGCCACCGTGAAAAGGTCCAGGTCAAAATCGCGCCGCATCTTGCTGGCATGGCGCAGCGGCACGACCCAATGGGCGCTGAAGGTGCGTACCGCGCTGTCCGGCTCTGCCGCTGCCAGCGGTTGCAGGGCGCAATAGTCCACCAGTTCATCAATCTCGGCCTCGCTCATGCCGCAGCAGTGCGCCAACTCCGCCAGAGTGACGCTTTCGCGGGCATCGAGCCAATGCCATTCAGTGTGTGCTTGTGTCATGCGAGTTTTCCTTGAGCGCGGCGCTGCGCGGGTTGAAGTTGGAGAGGTGGGCCAGCTGCTGATACAGGGCTTTTTCAGCCTCGGTCAACGTCGGCGGGACATCAATGTGAACAATGGCATACAGGTGACTTGATCCCTGTGCCAGACCCCGGCCGCGCAAACGCAGCTTGCGCCCCGAGCGTGTGCCCGGCGGCACCGCCAGCAGCACCGGGCCGTCCAGCGTGGGCACTTCCACCTCGGCACCCAGGGCTGCCTCCCACGGTGTCAGCGCCAGGTCAAAGTACAAATCCAGTCCGTCTGGGCGGAACACCGGATGCGGTGCGAGGGCAATGTGCAGGTAAATATCGCCATCTGGCCCACCGTTTTGCCCCTTGCCCCCTTTGCCACGCAAGCGCAGTTTCTGGTCTTGGCGCACACCCGGTGGGATGGTGATCTCCAACGTGTGCTCGCCCCCGGCATCGGCCAGATTGAGATGGACATGGCTGCCACGACGGGCATCTTCCAGGGTGAGGGAAACCGATGTCTCAAAATCCCGACCCTTGACGGGCACGCTGGCGGCCCGCGCGCCGCGTTGGCCGCGCCCCAGTGCGGCCAGCAAATCCGCCAGATCGAGGTCTTCAAATGAGGCACCCGCGCCGCCAAAATCTTGCTGCCATTGCGGCGGCGGGGCAAACTCGGCACCGGCGGGCGGATGACCTAGTTCGTCATAGGCGGCGCGCTTGGCAGTGTCCTTGAGCGTGGCGTAGGCTTCAGCCACGTCCTTGAAGCGGGCCTCTGCATCGGGCGCCTTGGACATGTCGGGGTGGTGGGTGCGGGCCAGCTTGCGATAGGCCTTCTTGATCTGCTCCAGGTCGGCATCGCGCGGCACGCCCAGCGTTTCGTAATAGTCTTTGTATTTCATGAACTGGAATCCTTGGGTTCAGGCAATGCTACAAGGGGGCAGCCACACTGGGCAAGCACCAAGTCTGTTGATTTCACCGGTTCGGTGCGCGCAGGGGGCGAAACATGGATGCGCCAGACCGCGATGAACATCGCGGCAATGACTGGCCCCAGCACAAAACCGTTGATGCCAAACACCGCCATGCCGCCCAGCGTGGTGATCATCACGATGTAGTCCGGCAACCGCGTGTCCTTGCCGATCAGGATTGGGCGCAGCAGGTTGTCCACCAGCCCGATCACCAGCACGCCGTAAGCGATCAAGGCTACGCCATTCCATACACTGCCTGCCAGAACAAAATACAGCGCCACCGGCAGCCACACCAGTGCGGCACCCACGGCGGGCAGCAAAGACAAGAAGGCCATCAACACCGCCCACAGCACGGCACCGCCCACGCCCAGGTACCAAAAAGCCAAACCGCCCAACGCTCCCTGAATAATGGCCACCAACAGGTTGCCCTTGATAGTGGCGCGAACCACGGTGGTGAACTTTTCCAGCAACAGCTGCTTGTGAGCCGCTGCCAGCGGAATGGCCTGCCCGATCTTCGCCACCACCGCATCGCCATCACGGATTAAAAAGAATGCCAGGTACATCATGATGAACACGCTGGCGATGAATTCAAAGGTGTTCTGACCGGCACTGAACGTCTGTGTCGCGATGAATTCAGTACCTTGAGTCAGCATGGCCGTGAGACGCCGTTGCAGGGTGTTGAAGCTGACCAGGCCAAAGCGGTCCAGCACGTTGGTGATCCAGCCCGGCAGTGCATCAAACACGCCCCGAAAATATTGCGCCGGGTTGAGTGTGCCGGACTGCAATTGCTGGTAAATCGCCGCCGCTTCCTGCGCCAGCGCAGCGGCTACCAGCGCCAGCGGCAGCACCACCATCATCAGCACCGTGAACAATGTCAGCAGCGCCGCCACCGTGGGCCGCCCGTGCACGCGCGGCAACAGCCAGCGATACAAGGGTGAAAACAGCAGCGCAATGATGGCCCCCCACAGGATGGCCGCATAAAACGGCAGCAGAATCGTCACCAGCGCCAGCGTCACCGCAACCAGCAAGGCAACCAGCGCCCAGCTCTCCTGGCTTGCAAAATCCACGCGTGCCGTGGGCTGACGGGTGTTCATGACGGTTGCCCCAATCACATGGACCGTGTGTTGTGCAGGCACACAGTGGCGGCAGACCCGATCAAGGCTGGCACGCCGACTGTGTGCAGGGGGTTTTAGTTGCGGTGCTGTGAACGGCTGATCAGGCTGACCAGCGCCATCAGGGCAGCCCCAGTAGCGGCGGCGATCAGCACCGATTTCACCGGCTCGTGCTTGATGTAATTGGTGGTGCTTTCCGAGGCATGCTCGGCCTTGACCCGCAGCTGATGCGATGTCTCACGCAGACCGTCCATGCTGCGATGCTTCAGCGATGCCATCTGCTCGCTGGCACGATCGAGCATGGGCGTGACCTGGTGACGCAAGTCCTGCATTGCTACAGTCAGACTCTCCAGCGCGTCGTTGGCCGCTTGCTGGCTGGACTGGATGGCCTGATCCGCAGACTGCGAAACCTGCTCGACGAGGCTGGCGGATTTTTCGGTGGGGGAACTGAGAAACATGATTTTCCTTTAGGTTGTGTAAAAAAGTTGGGGCCAGCTGGGCACTGCCCGGGCCCCTGGGTGGCGTGCGCTGTTAGCGATTTCTCATCGATCCGAACAGGAAGGTGGCCACCGCCAAAATAATGAAGACAAAGAACAGGATCTTGGCAATGCCCACAGCCCCGGCGGCAATGCCGCCAAAGCCGAACAGCGCCGCGATCAGGGCGATGACAAAAAAGACAACGGCATAGTGCAACATGTGTGTGCTCCTGGCAGATGGGTTGAATTACTTTTTGCCAGCTTGCGCCATGGCACTGGCGTCGAACAACAGGCCAGCGGCAATGGCGAGTCGGTTAAATATGACAGAAGGGGTTTGCATGAGATTTCCTTGTAGTTGAGACATCGCAAGCGCCAGGGCTGCGAGGTACCGACGTTAAGGAATGCACACCGTGGCGTCTGTTCGCTTGCACACATAGCTCAATGACGCGTGTCGCCTGCACAATGATGAGGCCGCAGGCTTGCAAGGTGACGAATACACACGCCCACGGCCGGTCGGCCGAAACATAATTGAACCTAATTTCCTCCAAGGAGTTCTCCATGCGTTACATCCATCGAATAGTTCTTGCTGGCCTGCTGGCTGCTACCACGCTCAGTGTTGGCGCACAAACCATGAAACCCGGCTTGTGGGAAATCAGCAGCAAAATGATTGGCGGCACGGGTGAGATGGCTGACGCCATGGCCGAGATGCAAAAGGAGATGGCCAACATGCCACCCGCCGAGCGCAAACAAATGGAGGCCATGATGGCCAAGCACGGTGCCAGCATGGGCAAGCCGGGCGCAGGCATGACGCTCAAAATTTGCCTGACGCCGGACATGATCAAGCAAAACCAGTTCAACCAGCAACGGGGCAACTGCCAACACAGCACCTCTCCAAGAGTTGGCAACACCCTGAAATTCAGCATGACGTGCAGCAACCCGACCTCCAGCGGCGAAGGCGTAGTCACCATCATCAGCCCTGAAGCCTACAGCACCAAAATGACCCTCAGCACCACGCAGGGTGGCAAGACCGAGGTCATGAAGATGGAATCCGCCAGCCGATTCTTGTCCGCCGACTGCGGCAACATCAAACCGATGGTCTCCCGATAAGTCAACCGATCGGCAGTCAACGGCCTTTCGTCTAGAGTTTCTTGTCATCTTGCTTCTCCGGTCAGCCCACCCAAGGCGGGGTCGCGCTGGATAAACAGGGTGACAGGCATTCGTCGGCAACGCGTCTGCTCGCTGGCACACACCGGCGGTCGTTGCTGTTGAATGCCGGGTGTGTGTGCGGGCGAACAGACCGCAAGCCGCCTGCGCCGTAACCTGAGCCCGCTCATTGCTCACCCCCCACTCAGGAGTTTCACCATGTTTCTCAATAAGCCCGCCGAAAGCGTCACCCTGGTGGATCAAGCCGTGCAATCCACCGCCCTGGCCATCAGACTTGCCTGAACTGCGCCAGATGCATCCCCTGCTTGCTTTGCTGGTCATGCGGCCCCAGCTGCTGCTTGACCACGCGCTGGCTTATGCGGCGTTGTTCAACGAAGAGTTGGCGCAGGCGTATGCCAGTTGGCAGCGCAAGACCCTGCTGCAGTTGGCTGCGCTGTGCTGTCTGGGCGTTGCCTGGGTGCTGGGCGGGGTGGCACTGATGTTGTGGGCGGTGATGCCCGCACCACCCGTCCACACATCATGGGTTTTGTGGGTCATGCCACTGACACCCCTTGGTGTGGCGCTTGGCTGCTGGTGGCGGGCGCGCCAGCTCACCGCTGATGAGGCCTTTGTCCGGCTGGCCAAGCAAATCAGCGCTGACATGGCCATGTTGCACGCCGTGAGTCCACCATGAATACCCCAATGAGCGCGACCGAGCGACTGGCAGCGTCACGCACGCAGCTGCGCCTGGCGTTGCAGCAAGTGAGCGCACCCAGCGGGCCTGCCGATGGGCCGGCTGCCGACTCAACCAGCGGGCAATGGCTGGCTACCCTCAAGACGACACCCGGTGCCATTTTGCTGCGGGAGGTGTTTCAAAGCTGGTGGGCGCGCCAGCCGCTGCGCCTGCTGCTACCGCTGGCGGCCCAAGCCGCTCAGGCGGCGCTGGCTCCCGTGGCGCAGCGCCATCCGGTGCGTTTGGTGCTGGGGGCTGCGGCAGTGGGTGGCACGCTGGTCCTGGCTCGCCCGTGGCGCTGGATTTCTGCGGCTGCCTTGCTGGCCAGATTCTTGCCGCCGCTGATGTCCGAGCTGGTGAAATGCGCACCCACCAGCGGCTGCGCGGTTGCCGCGCCGACCGGCCTCAAGCCACACTGACAAGATCTGCGATGACACCCCAGCCCTGACCGTTGTGCTCAATGCTGTGGCGACCTGATGCGCGCGCCACACCCAGAACATTGACCTCATCCCCTTACGCGAGTACCCATGCCATGTCTTTCGAATTGAGTTTTTTGTTGTTCCCAATCGCCCTGGTGGCATTGCTGGTGGCGGCAAGCGCTTCCATGCCCAAGCCACCGTCAGAGCCTGGTGCACGCTACAAAGGGCCGTGGAAGACGATCAGCAGATCGTCCAATGTGCAACAACCCGCAACGATCAATTCAGCCTCCATCGGGCCGTCTCAGGTCGCTGCTGCAGGCATGCAGTAAATCATTGACTGGTTAACCGAAGAAAACGCTGCAGGGGTTCGCCACCACACATACAAGACCCTTGCATGTTGCGACCATGGGATCGCGTCAATGCAAA
>JAIFMT010000063.1 GCA_020048295.1 Rhodoferax sp. | reverse complement strand
CGATGTTCCCAAAACCCCGATTCTTATCAACGCAGCAACCCTGGTGAAATAAATCATGAGCAACCCACAAGTCGAACTCCACATTGCCAACTACGGCATCATCACCCTGGAACTTGATCAGGAAAAAGCCCCCAGCACGGTGGCCAATTTCTTGAGCTACGTGGCCAAAGGTCACTACGACAACACCATCTTTCACCGCATCATCCCAGGTTTCATGGTGCAAGGCGGCGGCATGGAACCTGGCATGAAAGAAAAAAAGGGCGACAAGCCAATCAACAATGAAGCCAATAACGGCCTGAAAAATCTGACCTACACGGTGGCCATGGCGCGCACCGGCGACCCGCATTCAGCCACCGCCCAGTTTTTCATCAATGTGGCTGACAACGGCTTTTTGAACCACACCGCACCCAGCCAGCAAGGCTGGGGCTACGCCGTGTTTGGCAAAGTGGTGGCTGGCAGCGAGGTGGTGGACCAGATCAAAACCGTGAAAACCGGTCGCAAGGGCTACCACGATGACGTTCCGCTGGAAGACGTGGTGATCGAAAAGGCTGTGGCACTGTAGGCCCCAGACCCTGCCGCACCATGCCCGACGCGGCACCCCACCCTGATGCCGCCAGGCCCCTGGTCTGGCCGCTGCTGATGGCACCCCCGCGCTGGCGCACGGTGGAGATCATCTCGGACTTGCACCTGCAGGCCGCTGATACGGCCACGTTTGCCGCCTGGCAGGCTTACCTGCAAAGCACCCCGGCCGACGCCGTGTTCATATTGGGCGATCTGTTTGAAGTGTGGGTTGGCGACGACGTGCTGGACAGCACCAGCCGCCGCGCCAGTGTCAACTTTGAGCAGCGCTGCCAGCAGGTGCTGGCCCATGCCGCACGCCGCCTGAGCCTGTATTTCATGCATGGCAACCGGGATTTTTTGCTTGGCAATGATTTTGCCCGCGGGGCCAGCATGACCCTGTTGTCTGACCCCACCACCCTGGCGTTTGCTGGCCAACGCTGGCTATTCACGCATGGCGATGCGCTGTGCCTGGCTGACGTGGCCTACCAGCAGTTTCGTGCCGAGGTGCGCAGCCCGCGCTGGCGCGATGATTTTCTGGCCAAACCGCTGGCCGAGCGTCAGCAAATTGCGCGCAGCCTGCGGGCACAAAGCGAGTCAATCAAGGCTTCAGGCCACGCTTTTGCCGATGTGGACCACCGTCTGGCCTGCGACTGGCTCGACAGCGCGGGGGCCCAGACCCTGGTTCACGGCCACACGCACCGCCCCAGCGACGAGGTGCTGGACGCCAGCCGCCAGCCACCGCTGCAGCGGCTGGTGCTCAGCGACTGGGATGCCCAGGCCAGCCCGGCACGCTTGCAGGTGCTGCGCCTGCACGCTGACCGGCCGCCGCAACGCATCCACTTGCCCTTGCGCTCAGCCTAAAAACCCGCCAAACGGATACGTCAGGGTCGGCGAAATCGCTTTCGCCTACAACGCTGATTACTGCAATTTATGTAGCTAGCAGCGCTTTCTGTGTATGGGCTAGAGGCTTATTTTCTTTAAATTTCGATCAGGGCTTCAGCAGCGCCTTGAGCACATTTTGCAGACGGCGTGCCTGGGCGGCATCAAACGCGCTGCCCAGCACCGCTGCCGCATCCTGGCCCCAGGTTTGCGCGGGCGGCGGGTCATTGCGGCGCGTCAGCAGTTGCAGCTGCAACATGCGCCGCTCACTCAGGTGATCGGCAGGCGTGGGCACCTCAGCGGCCATTTCCAGCCGCAGCAGCGCCGTGCTGGCCGCCTCTGCCGCGGGCTGACCCAACGCCTTGACCCAGGCGGCGCGCATCGCCGGTGCCACGCGGTTGCCGAGTTCCTGCACGCCCGGCACCAGGCTGGCATCGCGCGTCTCCCAGGCTTGCAGCAGCTGCGTCAGGGCCTCGCCATGCGCTTGGGCTGACAGCTTGCGCAATGCCAGTTGGGCTTGCTCCAGCGCATCACGTTGTGCCCGAAATGCCGTGTCGCCCAGGCGCGGGGCATCAAAGCGCTCACCCATCGGCGGACGCTCCGCGCCCATGCGGTCAGGGCGCGCATCGCGCCGTGCGCCGCGGTCATCGGAGCGGGCCGGGCCACGGGCATTGGCATCGCGGCCGGGCGCATCTCGACCCCCAGCTCGCGGGCCGTCTTTGCGGTCGCCAAACTTGCCACCTCGGCCAGGCACCGCAGGCTCTTCCTTTTTCATGCCGGGACGGTCATCGCCACGCATGGCCACCACCGGCTTGCGGGCCACCGGCTTGATGACTTCAGCAGCGGGGGCAGCTGCGGGTTCTGCCTCGCTATCTGCTGCAGCGGCATCCGCAGCGGCCTCTGCGGGAGCACCATTTTCAGAAGCATCTTGCGCAGACTGGGTATGGGCTAGAGGCCTATTTTCTTCAGATTTCTCAGCCGTGGCCGCCACCGCAGCCTGGGCTTGTGCCTGGCCATGCAAGGCCGCTTCGAGTGCCGCCATGGCCCCACGGATGGCCTGTGCATCACCCGACGCATTGGCGGCCTGCAGCGCCTTGGAGGCATCAAGCACCATGCGATCGCGCTCACCCAGCGCGCTTTGGGCTTTTTCACGCTCTTGTGTCTTGCGGTTGAACGCCTCGTCAATCGGCTTGCGAAAGGCATCCCACAGCTTTTGTTCTTGCCGGCGGTCAATCGGCACGCGATGCGCCTCGGCCTGCCAGCGCTGTTGCAGTGCCTTGACGGCATCAATGTGCAACACCGGCTCGGCACCCAGGGCTTTGGCCTCGTCGATCATGGCGTGGCGCGCCGTCAGGCTTTGCTTTTGCAGCGCTTCAAGGGGTGCGGCGGCTTCGTCGATGGCAGCTTTCCACAAGGGCTGCAATTCGGCGTAGAGCTTTTCGCCCACATGGCCGCTGTCGCGCCAGCGGTCGCCAAACTGGTGCAGCAAGCGGTTAAAGCCCTTCCAGTCGTCATCGAGCGCAGTGCGATTGGCAGCGGCCCAGGCCTTGACCTCTTCAATCAGCGCCAGTCGCTGGGCGCGGTGCTCGGCGGTTTCTGACTTGAGCTTTTCCAGCCAGGCTTCAACCACCTTGTGTGCTTCGTTGCAGGCATCGTCAAAGCGCTTCCACAGGCCATGATTGGGCACACCACCCTGATCGGTGAGTTTCCATTGCTCACGCAACGTGCGCAAAGTCTCTTGCATCTTGCGCCCGCCGATGGCCTGGCCGTCAGGACGATTGAGCAGAGCTTCGGCCTTGGCCACCAGTTCGTCACGCAGCTGGTCGGCGCGCCAGCGCTGCCAGCCTTCGAGTTCGCCAGCGGCTGCCAACGCGGCGTTGGCTTCGTTTTCCAGCTTGTCGTCAATCAGGCGGCCATGCTCCTTGAGGGCATTGCGCAGCGCATTGGCCGCGCCGGCACTGGCCTTGCCGTGGCCCTGGGCCACTTCTTGCTCTAGTTTAGTGAGCACCTCACGCACGATTGACGTGGCTTTGGCCTTGATTTCAGGGTCAATCTTGGGTTTGGCGGGTTTCGGCATGCCCTCAGGCGGCAAACCGCGCCCGGCGCGCAACTCATCGGCCCACACCGGCACATTGGGCAGTGCGGCGGTGGCATCTTCAGCCGCCAGCAGCGCCTGTTTCAGGGCATCCTGAAAGGCATCCCACACCAATCCCAGTTGTGCCTGCGAGGCTTGTAACTGCGTCGGAAACTTGCCATCAACGCTAGGCCAGTTGGTATCACCCGTCAAGGTCAGGGCCTCGGCCTGCCAGTTGGCCACATCCTGGCTCAGCGCCTCTTGCGCCGCCTGGGCATCGCGCCACGGCTTGGTGGAGAGCACTTCGATGCGCTGCGCCACCAGCACGGCGGCTTCCCGCTGCACCTGCACGCGGTGTTGCAGGTCTTCAATGGTGCGCACACGCTCAACCAGTTGCGCCTTCAGCAGCGACAGCGGCTCCTTGCTCAATGGGGCACCGGCTTTGGCGGCATCGCGCTGCCACGCCAGGGCATCGGCCAGGTTGAGCTTGGGCAGGTCAAGCAGGGCTTGCGCCTTGTCGGCCCATTCTTGCGCGATGCTGGCCTGAGCCTTGCTGCGCTTGATGTCATCAAGCTTTTCGCGCAGCAGCTTGGCGGCCCCCTTGTCTTTGCTGCTGAGTTCCTTGAACACCTGTTGCAACTGCTCAGTGCTCGGGCTGGTGGCCAGCCACTCACGGATGCAGGCCATGCGCTCGCCCGAAGTGTGCGCCGAAAACGCACCGTGGGTCAGCGCATCAAGCGGATGCGCTTCCTGGGTTTTGACGGGTGCCACGGGAACGTCAGGGGTGGGAGCGGATTTGGTGCTGGTAGAAAAGGGAAACATCGACATCGCGAAAACTCAGTAAAAAATGCCCACTACGGACAAGTGGGAACAGGCGCGTATTTTCGCCGTGTTTTCAGTGGGCTTTCAAAAAAACATTTGCCAGCGTTTTGGCACTGGATTGAGGTGCACTGTGGCATCCATGCGACGCATTCAAGCCCACCCAAGTCGCACCCAATGCCGCCAATTCCACTGGGAAGACCGCTGTGATCGACGCAAATTAGGGATGCCGTTCAAAAAGGCGATCGCAGGGCAGGGTTGACGCAGATTTGTCAGCCCCCCTAGAATTCGCCTTTCCTGAGTCTCTCAGGGAAAACCCGAACCCGCTGCCGATTGTCGGCAACATCAAGTCTCTGCATCACCAAAGAAAGGACACCCGCAGGACATTGATAGCGTAACAACCCAAGCGATGCACCTGAAGTACTGCCAGATTTTTGGCCGCCAACAGATGCCCCGCGCAAGAAGGAGAAGCTATGTCAGCCACCTATCATTTGACAACCCGCCTGCGCCGCATCACTGCGGCTGTCACCCAAGGCATTTTTGAAGTCACGCACAACAGTTTTGCCCTCATTGGGCTGGCTGTTTTATTCGCCACCATGGTTTTGGTGGCCCGTCCCGAGTTGCGCCAGATTGGCGAAATCCAACTCTTTAGCTGGCTGCAGGAACGCCAGCAGGAAGTCACCGGCATGGTCAGCGACCTGGTTGCCGTTGACAGAGCCACCGCAGCAGACCCGAAAGAACTGCCCAAGCAGCAAGCCGCAGTGGCTTACTGGCTCAGCAAGAAATACCGTGTGGCCCCTGAGCCCCTCAGCGCACTGGTGTCTGAAGCTTATGAAGTGGGCAAGCGCACGCAACTCGACCCCACCCTGATTCTGGCGGTGATGGCGATTGAGTCCGGATTTAACCCGTTTGCCCAGAGCCCGGTTGGGGCACAGGGGCTGATGCAGGTGATGACCAAGATCCATAGCGAAAAGTACCAGAGCTTTGGCGGCAAGTTTGCTGCGTTTGACCCGCTGGCCAACCTGCAAGTGGGCGTCAAAGTGCTGCAGGACTGCATCCGCGTGGCTGGTTCGATTGAGGGCGGACTGCGCAGCTACGTCGGTGCAACGTCGAGCGACACCGAAGGCGGCTATGCCTCCAAGGTGATGAGTGAGCATGCCCGGTTGCAGCAAGTCGCCCTTGGCAAGCATGTGCCCGTCAGCACGCCCATCATCCAATCCACAACACCCGCGGCAACGGAGCATGTCAAGCCGGCGGAGGTGGAGGCGGCCGTGGAACCCGAACACCAGGCCACGGTGGCGCTGCAATAGCGCAAAGCGGCTCGGCTAAAATCGCGCCGCACGCAACTGGCGATAAGCGCCCTGCCCCGCCGGGGTTGGGGCTGCTGAAGTGGGAACCACCACTGGGAAGCGTGCCGCAACGCTTGTTTTGGGTATTGCGTTTAGCCGTTCGCCTGGGCAGCCCTGTTTTCATGCCACCCGTGAATCACAGGCCCATCGTCACAAAGGACTGCCATGTTCAACCGCAACATTCTCATCGAGCAAACCGACCCCGAGTTGTTTGCCGCCATCCAGGCTGAAAACCAGCGCCAGCAAGACCACATCGAGCTGATCGCCAGCGAAAACTACGCCTCACCCGCCGTCATGGCCGCGCAAGGCACGCAGCTCACCAACAAATACGCTGAAGGCTACCCGGGCAAGCGCTATTACGGTGGCTGCGAGTTCGTGGACATTGCCGAACAATTGGCCATCGACCGCGTGAAGCAGATTTTTGGTGCCGAGGCCGCCAATGTGCAGCCGCATTGCGGTGCCTCGGCCAACGAGGCGGTGTTTCTGGCATTTTTGAAACCCGGCGACACCATCATGGGAATGAGCCTGGCCGAAGGCGGCCACCTGACGCACGGCATGGCACTCAACATGAGTGGCAAGTGGTTTAACGTCGTGTCATACGGCCTGGATGCCAACGAAGCCATTGACTATGACGCGATGGAGCGCAAAGCCCACGAACACAAGCCAAAACTAATCATAGCCGGTGCCAGTGCTTATTCCCTTGCTATTGATTTTGAGCGCTTTGCCAAGGTGGCCAAAGACGTAGGCGCCATCTTCATGGTGGACATGGCGCACTACGCCGGGCTGATTGCCGCTGGTGTGTATCCCAACCCGGTACCGCATGCCGACGTGGTGACCAGCACCACCCACAAAAGCCTGCGCGGCCCACGCGGTGGCATCATCTTGATGAAGACGCAGCATGAGAAAGCCATCAACAGCGCCATCTTCCCTGGCCTGCAAGGCGGTCCGCTGATGCATGTCATCGCGGCCAAGGCGGTGGCTTTCAAGGAAGCGTTGCAACCCGATTTCAAGATTTACCAGCAGCAGGTGCTGACCAACGCCCGCATCGTGGCCGAAACCCTCACCGAACGCGGCTTGCGTATCGTCAGCGGCCGCACCGAGTCGCATGTGATGCTGGTCGATTTGCGCGCCAAGGGCATCACCGGCAAAGAGGCAGAAGCAGTGCTGGGCAGCGCCCACATGACCATCAACAAAAACGCCATTCCCAACGACCCTGAAAAACCAATGGTCACCAGCGGCGTGCGCATTGGCACACCGGCCATGACCACACGAGGTTTCAAGGATGAAGAAGCGCGTCTGACGGCGCATCTGATTGCCGACGTGCTGGACAACCCACGTGATGCTGCCCATCTGGAGGCCGTGCGTGCCAAGGTGAACGCGCTCACGGCACGTTTTCCTGTTTACGGCTGATTGTGCCCGCATGAAATGTCCCTTCTGCAGTCACCCTGACACCCAGGTGGTGGAAACCCGGGTGTCTGAAGACGGGTGCGTGATTCGCCGCCGCCGCCGCTGCCAATCTTGCGACAAGCGCTTCACCACCTATGAACGTGCCGAGGTCAATTTTCCGGCGATTGTCAAGAAGGATGGTCGGCGCATCGAGTATGAGCGCGGCAAGATTCTGGGCTCGATGCGCCTGGCGCTGCGCAAACGCCCGGTCAGCACCGAGCTGGTTGACAACGCGGTCGAACGCATCGAAGAAAAGCTGCTGAACCTGGGCCTGCGCGAAGTGCTGTCAGCCCGCATTGGCGAACTGGTCATGACCGAACTCAAGAAACTCGACAAGGTCGCCTATGTGCGCTTTGCCAGCGTTTACCGCAGTTTTGAAGATATTGACGAGTTCAAGACGCTGGTGGATGAGGTTGGCCGGTAGCTGCCTGAAACCTGCCTGAAGTGATAACCGACAGCGACAACGCCCTGGCGTTGGACGACAAGGCGGCCGGCGGTTTTGACGCTGGTCTGGCAACGCCTGCCAGGTGGTGACGCTGGCGCAGTCTGTGCGTCAATTGACGCACACTACAAAGCCATTGCAGGACGCCGTGCCATCGCCGAGCGCCATCGCAACAGATGAGGGTGTCGCTCATCTGGCTTGATCTTGACGATGCGTGCAAAGTCCACCGCCACGACTGCAGTAATGTCGGCGATGCTAAACCGCTGGGCCGCAATGAACTCCTGGTCTTGCAGTCGGTCATTGAGATCAACAAGAAATTGTTGCAATCTGGCCAGCCCACGCTCAGCCAGCTGGGGAATTTGTGCGTAGTTGACGGGTCCCGCAAGGGCCCGATTGATCATCGTCGGCGAACTGTTGCGCAGCGCCTCTGCAATGGCCAAGAATCCCTCGAACTCAACACGCCAATTCCAGCTCGCAATCTCAGCTCGTTCCAGCGGCGTTACACCCAACATCGGTGGCTGCGGATAACGAGCCTCCAGATACGCGGCGATTGCCGCATTGTCGGTCAGCACCCTGCCCTCCTCGCCACCCTCCTCAATCCGCAGCGCCGGCACCGTGCACTGGGGGTTGATCTCTCGAAAGGACTCTGCGAGCTGCTCGCCAGCCCTCAGGTCAATCTGCACAGTCTGGTGAATGATGCCCTTTTCAGCCAGCAATATGCGAGCGCGACGGGGGCTGGGGGCGGTTGCGCAATCGTAGAGTGTGATCATGCCTGGCTCTCCAGCTTGTCTTGCGTGCGGGTGTCGAAGTCGCTGGCATCATGACGTTCACGGAGTTGGGATTCCAGTGGGCCATTCACCCGGTTAACCATCCGGCCACGCTTCACCGCAGGGCGTTTGGCGATCTGATCGGCCCAGCGGATCACGTGGGTGTACTCATTGACCTGCAGGAACTCGCCAGCCTCATACACCTGGCCCTTGGCCAATGCGCCATACCAAGGCCAGATGGCCATGTCTGCAATCGTGTAATCATCGCCGCCAACGAAGACGCTTTCAGCCAGTCGCCGGTTGAGGACATCCATCTGACGCTTGGTTTCCATGGCAAATCGGTCAATCGCGTATTCGATCTTGGTTGGCGCATAGGCATAGAAGTGGCCAAAGCCGCCACCCAGGTAAGGCGCACTACCCATTTGCCAAAATAGCCATGAAAGACACTCGGCGCGACTGGCTGGCTCACCCGGTAAAAAGGCACCAAACTTTTCGGCAAGGTACAACAGAATCGAACCAGACTCGAACACCCTGATCGGCTCGGGTGTACTGCAGTCCAGCAGCGCCGGAATTTTGGAGTTCGGATTCACCTCGACAAAACCGCTGCTGAACTGATCCCCCTCATTGATGCGAATCAGCCACGCATCGTACTCAGCCTCAATATGGCCGAGCGCCAGCAGTTCCTCCAGCATGATGGTGACTTTGACACCGTTGGGCGTGGCCAGCGAGTACAACTGAAAGGGGTGCTTTCCACGCGGCAACGCCCTTTCGTGGGTAGGCCCAGCGATAGGTCGGTTGATATTTGCAAAGCGGCCACCATTGGCTTTGTCCCAAGTCCAAACCTTGGGTGGGGTGTAGGCGGGTAACTCCGACATTTGACGGTCTCACTTTCTGGCGAACGCAATGATGCATGATATTTCAAGCAACGCCTGCTTGCGGTCAATGGGTTGTCAGTGCCAGATCAAGCGGCTTCCACGCCTTTCCAAAATTGCCCAAGGCCTCATCGACGGTTTGAATTATCCGGGCGGCGGTCGTAGCGGTTGCGAACACCATCTCCGTCACGATCGCGGTCATACCGGTTCATGATGCCATCACGGTCGAGATCACCGTAAGGGCCATAAAAGCGTGGTTGATGCCAGCGATTGCGCGGATCACCTGAACTGGCGATGCCATTGTGATCATGGCTGCTGTAAGGGTTGCGGCGTTGCCATTGATTTCCGTCATCGCGTCGGCCCTCATTGAAGCGTGAAAAGTGACCATGCTCGCGGTTGAACACTGGGCGGTGCTGCATATGCACAGGTGTCAGCTGGGCGTGAATACCCGGAACCGCCACGCCGATAGTGAAGTGCACTTCGCTTGCAGCATGTGCCGATGATGCCGCCGTGAATGCGCCCAGTGCGATTGCAACTGCAGCAATGGACTTGATGGAAATAAGATGTTTCATGAAAACTCCTTGAGTGGGTGTGGCCGTCATCTTGCGCGCAGGCGTGTGAACGAAAGCTGAACCAATTCAAGAAATATTTACTTCTGCCGCCTTTGGTACGCTCAGACAAAATCAGGCGCTACTCCGGCTCGCGCACTCGCAAAAATGCAGCAAAGCGCGGCAAACCCTTGGGGGTGTGGTCACGAAAGCGGTACGTGACAACCGTGCCGATAGCCGGCGGTGAGGCACGCTGCGCATCGGTCAACCCCGTGCCCAGTGCAAAGCGCTGCCCGTCAGGCAATTCCAGTAGTAGCGCGCCCAAGCGCCCCGCGTTGCGGCCTTTGCCCGGCAGATGCCCCACCACGGTGGCATCCTCGTCTTGCACCGGCTTGAACTTCCATAGCGCATCACTGCGCCCTGCGACCCATAACGCATCGGCACGGTGCAACACCAGCCCTTCGCCTCCAGCAGCGACCAACTGGCGCAACTGCGTCTGCAACGCAGCCACACTGTCCACCCGGTGTTGCACCACCGCTTGCAACCAGGGCTGGCCAGCTGACTGCACCAGCACTTGCAGATCGCTGGCCCGCTGGTCAAAACTGCCAGTTGCACCCGGCGAATCAAACACCATGTAGCGCAGCTCACGCCAATCTGCATCCCTTGGCACAGCGCTGCGGACGATGCCAGACAAGCGGTCAAACTGGCCGCGCCCCAGCCACAACTCACCATCGAGGGCCACCTTGGGCAAGCCGGCGGTAAACCAGTCTGGCGCGGCAATCGGCAAGCCGCTGCGAAAACGCAAGCGGCTGCCGTCCCAAAAGGCACGCACGCCGTCGAACTTCTCACTCACCAGAAAACCCGCCGGACTGCTTGCAGCCTGCCAGACCTTGGGCAACATTAACGCCGGTGCGGCTGCCTTTGGCACTTGGGCAGCTTGTGTCGGCAGCGTCACTACCAAGGCAGCTGTCGGTAGCAACATCGGCGCGAGCAGCAAGGCCAAACAACTCAGTGCATAACGATTTCTTTGCATGGAATCATCCCTTTGTAGCAGCCGACTGCCCCTGGTCGTTGGCCCAGGCACAGCCTCAGGCCATCAGCCGCGACGACTTTGGCACATGCGCCATCAAAAATTCCATCTGATCGGCCAGTATGCGGCGGTTGCGCAAAATGAAGTCTTCCCACAGGCTTGGCACATACGGGGTGTAGAGCAGCGGCATATGCGCCTGCTCGGGGGTGCGGTGGCTCTTGCGATGATTGCACGGGCGACAGGCTGTGACCACATTCATCCAGTTGTCAATGCCGTTTTGCGCAAATGGAATGATGTGCTCGCGCGTCAGGTCAGTCTCATCAAAGTGCTCGCCACAGTAGGCACACACGTTGCGGTCACGTGCGAACAGTTTGCCATTGGTCAGACCCGGCCGCAGTTCAAACGGGTTGATGTTGGGCACCCCTTTGGTGCCAATGATGCTCGAAACCGTGATGATGGACTGGCGACCGGTGATGGCGTTGTGGCCACCATGAAACACCGCCACCTCGTGGCCCATTTCCCAGCGTACCTCTTGTGCGGCGTAGTGAATCACCGCTTGCTCCAGCGAAATCCACGACTGGGGCAAACCCTGGGCTGACAATTTCAAGACTTTCAAAACCGACTCCTGAAAAAACGCAATCCACACCGCAACAGCACGAATGATGCCAGCACGGGTGCATGGCGCTTCACCTGATACACAATATACCCCCAATATGTGTCAAATTGACTTCAAGCGCACATCCCCTGTGCACGCACTGCTAGTAAATCCATAACAACCAATGAAGATATACCGAGGCTGCCATCACCCCGACCTGGCCGCTGCCTGCGCCCTGACGATCGGTAATTTTGACGGCGTGCACCGCGGCCACCAGGCCATGTTGTCCTTGCTCAAGGGCGAGGCGCAGCAGCGCAGCGTGCCCAGTTGCGTGCTGACCTTTGAGCCGCACCCGCGCGACTACTTTGCCGCCATCACCCACAACCCGGCGCGTGCACCGGCCCGCGTGGGCACGCTGCGCGACAAACTGTGCGACCTGGCCGCCTGCGGCGTTGACCAGACCGTGGTGCTGCCGTTTAACTCAGCCTTGGCCGACCTGCCTCCGATGGACTTTATTGACCGCGTGCTGCGACAGGGTCTGGGGGCCACGTATGTATTGGTGGGTGATGATTTCCGTTTTGGCGCCCGACGTGCTGGCGACTACGCCATGCTCGATGAAGCCGGCGTGACCCACGGTTTTGACGTGGCCCGAATGAACAGCTATGAGGTGCACAACCTGCGGGTGTCTAGCTCAGCCGTGCGCGCCGCCCTGACCGAAGGCCGCATGAAAGATGCCACCCGGCTGATGGGACACCCCTACCGCATCTCGGGCCATGTGGTGCATGGGCGCAAACTGGGGCGGTCGTTGGGCTTCAAAACCATCAACCAGCGCTTTGCTCACTGGAAACCCGCTGCCAGCGGAATTTTTGCCGTGCTGGTGTATGGCCTGAGCGCGCAACCGCTGCCCGGCGTCGCCAATCTGGGCGTGCGCCCGTCGCTGGACCCGCGTGACGTGAACGGCGGGCGGGTGCTGCTGGAAACCCACTGCCTCGATTGGCCAGCCCACCTGGGTGCCGAAGGGGCCTACGGCAAAATTGTGCGCGTGGAGCTTCTCCACAAACTGCACGACGAGCGCAAGTACAACTCGCTGGACGCATTGACTGCCGGCATCAACCAGGACTGCCTGGATGCCCGCGCTTATTTCGATACTCACCCGTAGCCGGGCCGACAGCTACGCAGCGCGAGCGGTCCTTCAACGTTATCCCCCAATCGGGGGATTTCAAGAGCATTGCAATGATGTGAGAATTGTCCTTTGGTCAGATAAACCGCTCCGCAGGCACCACCGGGTTTGTCGCTATTTTTAATGAAGCAGGCTATTCATATGAAACATGCGTATGTGTTGGATTTTTTTGTGAAAGCAGCCACGTTATCCCGCATGAATTTGCGGTATATATTGCGTTGGGCACCAATTCGTCGTGAGCGGGCGTAAATCAGCTCAAACTTTCAATAACTTAATCGAGGTATCAATTCAATGAAAATCGTCTCCGTAATTGCGCTTACAGTCGCTCTTTTAGTTTCCGGGTGTGCATCTGTAGATATGGCCTCAAAAGCAGAGTCAGCTAAAGCAAAGGAATTCAACCCACCTA